>JAIKWH010000065.1 GCA_024684955.1 Pseudobutyrivibrio sp. | reverse complement strand
GTATCCTGTAGCCTTTGAAGCCAGGGCTGATGACCTGGAAACTCTTGGGTTAACCTCGATTACGCAGTACTCAAAGGATTCTGGATGCAGTGCATACTGCACGTTACATCCACCTGTGATACCCAGTTCATCTATGATTCTCAGGGCAGATGTCCTCAGCATCTGATATTCCTTGTCGCCTAGGGTCTGAGAAGGTGCAACTACAATTGAATCACCTGTATGCACACCAACAGGATCAATGTTTTCCATGTTGCAGACTGTAATGCAATTTCCCTTTGAATCTCGCATTACCTCATACTCTATTTCCTTCCAACCGGCTATGCAGCGCTCAACCAATACTTCGTGGACGCGGGATAGTCTCAGTCCATTTGTGAGAATCTCAACCAGTTCTGCCTCATTGTTGGCAATACCGCCTCCTGATCCACCAAGGGTATATGCAGGTCTCAAAACTACCGGATATCCAATTGTGTTGGTGAATTTAATTCCATCCTCCACATTGTTTACAACTAAAGATGCAGCAACAGGCTCACCCAGTTTTTCCATGGTGTCCTTAAATGCCTGTCTGTCCTCAGCCCTAAAAATTGTCTCAGCAGTGGTTCCGATTAGTTTGACGCCTTGCTCATCCAAAAATCCGCTTTCCGCCAATTCCATGCCCAGGTTAAGTCCAGCCTGTCCACCTAGGGTAGGGAGCAAACTATCTGGCTTTTCCTTGATAATAATCTGCTTTAATACATCCACTGTAAGAGGCTCTATGTAGACCTGGTCAGCGATTTCTTTGTCCGTCATAATGGTGGCTGGATTGGAATTTACCAGGCATACTTCCATGCCCTCTTCCTTAAGGCTTCGGCATGCCTGTGTTCCAGCATAGTCAAACTCTGCAGCCTGACCTATGACAATAGGGCCAGAACCAATCACCATTACTTTTTTTATATCCCCTCTTTTTGGCATTAGTTCTCTCCTCCCATCATCTTTATAAATCTGTCAAACAGATAGCCTGAATCCTGTGGTCCCGGGCAAGCCTCTGGATGGAACTGAACTGTAAAAATATTCTTTCCAGTGTATTTGAGTCCCTCGTTAGTTCCGTCATTTACATTGACAAAGGCAGGGGTTGCCACCTTTGGATCCAGTTTATCAGTGTCTACTACATAGCCATGATTCTGAGATGAAATGTATACTCTTCCAGTCTCTAAATCTTTCACAGGGTGGTTTCCACCTCTGTGGCCGTACTTCATTTTGTGAGTGTCTGCCCCAGTTGCCAAAGCCATCAGTTGGTGTCCTAAGCAGATGGCAAATATTGGGGTGTCGCTATCATACAATTTTTTAATCTCATCTATTATTGGGCCGCAATCCTTTGGATCTCCAGGGCCGTTTGAAAGCATAATTCCGTCTGGATTTGTTGAAAGAATTTGGGAAGCAGGAGTATGTGCAGGATAGATTGTAACCTGACATCCCCTTTCATTTAGGGACTTGGCAATATTTTTCTTTGCTCCAAAATCAAGGAGGGCCACCCTCTTGCCATTGCCTGGCAGTACAGACTTATCCTTACAAGTAACCTTTGAAACTACATCCCCGGTGCTATAAGCCATAAGTCTTGGCTTAATCTCCTCAAAGTTGTAATTTTCATTGGTGGTAATCATTCCATTCATGGTGCCCTTCTCACGGAGAATCTTTGTTAGGGCCCTAGTATCTATGCCAGCAATTCCTGGAATATCATGTCTCTCCAAAAATTTTTGGATAGAACCCTGGCAACGGAAATTGCTAGGGATTCTAGACAATTCTCTAACAATGAATCCATCTGGCCATGGCCTAGAACTTTCCATATCTGGTGTGATTCCATAATTACCTATAAGGGGATAGGTCATGCACACTGCCTGTCCTGCGTATGAAGGATCTGTCAGCACCTCCAGGTATCCTGTCATGGAAGTGTTAAAAACTATTTCGCTAATCACTTCCCTGGTGCTGCCAATGCTTGTTCCCTCAAACACTGTACCGTCTTCCAAAATCAAAAATGCTTTCATAATATTCTTCCTTTTGCCTAAGTCTAGAAATACTTCTTGAGAAAAAATTTATCTTTATCTGAAGTAATTTACACCACTCTCAAAAATCTTCATATCTTGGTCGCCGTAGATATTAAGTGCTACGCCGCTACCCTGACGCTCAGCATGGCACATTTTTCCAAATACTCTACCATCAGGAGATGTTATTCCCTCGATAGCACAGTAACTTCCGTTAATGTTCCACTCCTCATCCATGGATGCATTTCCATCAATGTCTACATACTGAGTTGCAACCTGTCCATTCTCCCAGAGTTTTTTGATCCACTGGTCATTTGCTACGAATCTGCCTTCTCCGTGAGAAGCAGGTGCGCAATAGGTGTGGCCAAGTTCTGCTCCAGCAAGCCATGGCGACTTGTTGCTGACAATCTTTGTATATGCAATCTTTGAAATATGACGTCCAATTGTGTTGTATGTAAGAGTTGGGCTATCTTCCTTTTGGGTGTGAATCTCCCCGTAAGGAACCAGTCCAAGTTTGATTAGGGCCTGGAATCCATTACAGATACCCAGCATCAAACCATCTCTCTCATTCAGGAGTTTGCTAACAGCCTCCTTCATCTTTTCGTTTCTAAAGGCTGTGGCAAAGAATTTTGCTGATCCCTCTGGCTCATCACCAGCTGAGAATCCACCTGGGAACATAACAATCTGTGACTGGGCAATTGCTCTTGTAAACTCGTCAACAGACTCTCTGATATCCTCTGGACTCTGATTCTTAAAGACCTTTACATTTGTGATTGCACCGGCCTCTTCGAATACTCTAGCAGAATCATATTCGCAGTTAGTACCTGGGAATACTGGGATAAATACTCTTGGCTTTGCAATCTTATTCTTGCAAACATAGATGTTCTTCTCCTCATAAAGAGGGGAATCAACTTTTTCTGCGCCATCCTGGCTCTTGGTTTTAAATACCTTTTCCAGTGTTAGAGTCCAAGCAGCTATTGCCTCCTCTACAGAGATTGAAACATCCTTGTAGCTAAACCTACCATCATCTGTAACATATCCAACTAAACTACCGCAGTCTGCTATGCCAGCCTTGGCCATTTCTCTTTCAACAGCCTCAGAGCCATCGTCAGTTACCTCTATAACAATGTCTCCTACTCCATATCCAAAAAGGGTCTTAGTAGTAACTGTATCAAGGAGTTTGACACCCATCTTGTTACCAAAGGCCATCTTTGATACTGCAGGAACTAGTCCGTTTGCATCAAGAGCGTATGCAGCCTTAATCATGCCAGTTTTAACCATCTGGTGAATAGTTTCGTAAATTGCCTTTACCTGGCCATAATTTGGCTGCTCATATCCATCCTGGAGTGTGTGGAGAAGGACAAGTTTGTCACCAGCATTCTTTAACTCTGGTGTAACAATATCCTGCTGCTTTGCCACATCCACTGCAAAGGACACAAGTGTAGGTGGAACGTCGA
>JAIKWH010000036.1 GCA_024684955.1 Pseudobutyrivibrio sp. | reverse complement strand
CTTTATGCGACGTCCTGTCACTGTCGTGCTCTCGCCGACGTCCTGTCGGCTCACGCCTGCGTCCTCACAAATTCCCTTTTGCATTTCTAATTTCACTGCGAATCATAAAGCAACTATCTCCTAAAGGCACCTGCAAGATATCAATTAAGTATATGAGTGTCTGTGTCAGGCACACTTTTTTGAAGAATTGTAAAGAATTTAAAAGACAGTCACCAATAAAAGATGCGAGTCTGGGGCAATTAGAAAAACTTAGAATTTTAGCTGCAGTCAGAAAACTTGGGGGCAGGGCCCTTGGAGGCGGGGCTTTAAAAAAATAAGGATGGCCGGTGGGCCATCCTTATTTTTATTTGCCTATCATAGTTCCGGTTTGACCGCCTACTGCGTTGCCGGCGTCGGAGAGTTTTGTGATGAGGACCTTGCGGATTGCTGAGTCGCCGATGTAGTCGATGGCGGCCTGGATTTTTGGGGCCATGTCGGTGGCTCCGAATTCGCCAGCTGCAAGCATGGATTTGGCGTCGGCTACGGTGATGTAGTCTAGTTCCTCCTGGTTTTCTTTTCCAAAGTTTTTGCAGACTTTGCTGACTCCGGTGAGGATGACTAGCATGTCTGCCTCAAGTTCTGATGCAAGGAGGCCTGCTGCAGTGTCTTTTTCAACGACGGCTGAGGCTCCCTTTAGTTTGTGGTCCTGGGAGAGGACTGGGATGCCGCCACCGCCGCAGGCGATGACTACCTGGTCTGCTGCGCAGAGGGCTTTGATGGCATCGATTTCTACGATTTCCATAGGCTGTGGGGCTGCTACGATTCGCTTGTAGCCTCCATCCACCTGGATGGTGTGGTTGCCCTTTTTCTCCTCGGCCTCGGCTTGTTCTTTTGACATTACACGGCCGATTATTTTGCTAGGCTTGTAGAAGGCCTGGTCGTATGGGTCAACAACTACCTGGGTCAGGATAGTTGATACTGGCTTGTAGATTCCCTGACCTACTAGCTCGGATCTGATGGCCTGCTGCAGGTCGTATCCAATGTAGCCCTGGCTCATGGCAGAGCATACGGACATTGGGGTGGATGTGTAATCTGGGTGGTGCTGGTAGAACTCGGACATAGCGGTGTGAATCATGGATACCTGTGGTCCGTTGCTGTGGGTGACCACTACCTGGTAGTCCTGCTTGATAAATTCCGCTACAGCCACAGCAGTCCTCTTTGTAGCATCCCATTGTTCCTGCACTGTGGTGCCCAGGGCGTCGTGTCCCAGAGCGATTACAATCCTCTTTTTAGCCATAATCTGCCTCCTTAATTAAAGCCTTTAGTAATTTCTTTTAGATCTTTTATTGTTAACGATTGCTAAAACTATGAGGGCCGCCAATGCTCCCCCTGCAAAGTCAATCCACATGTCCCTGACCTCTCCTGAGCGTCCTGGTACAAACATCTGAATTGTCTCATCGATAAATGCTGCAAATAAACCAAGCAAAGCAGGACTTAAAAATCTTTTTAGGGCTCCTCTCACCTCCATATTGGTCTGTAATGTGATTAGAATGCCAAGTATAAAGTATTCAGTGAAATGGGCTAGTTTTCTAATTATGAACATGCCATTATCGCTGGTGAGAAGGAAGGGGAATATTTTGCCTAATAGTTGCAGTATGCTGCCGCTTTCACTTTCTGATACTACTGCCGGCTGCATGCTGTGTCCCCAAATCACTGCCAACCAAAGCACTGTTAGTATCCCAAGTATTATCTTTCTTTTTTTCATAGGTACATTCTAGCAAATCGACATAAAAATCTAAAGCCTATGGAGGCCTTTAATTTAATTTTAGGCTCCATAGGCTTTATAAAAGACTTTATTAAGATATCTCACCAGGTTTTCTTGTCAGTGTAACCTGGTATGTGGTTTCCTCATAATTGTTGTTGGCTTTGGCAACAGTGACTTCCACTGTGGTGCCTGCTGGAATGTATTTCATAATGTTGTTTAGGGTGTTTATAGATGTAACCTTGCGGCCATTGAGACCGGTGATGACATCCTGCTCCTCTATGCCGGCTGCCTCAGCACCAGAACCCTGGTAGATTTTTGCAACATATACACCCACTGGGATATTGTACTGGTCAGACATGTCCTCTGTGATATCTCTGCCAGAAATACCAATGTATGCCTGCTCCAATTCTGATACTACATCCTTGTCTACCATCTGCTGGATAATAGACCAGGCGTAACTGATAGGGATGGCGTAGCCCATGCCCTCAACCTGAGTATCTGAAAGTTTGGCAGATACAATTCCTATTACCTGGCCTTGGGAATCAAGCATTGCTCCACCTGAGTTGCCAGGGTTTACGGCTGCATCTGTCTGGAGCAGAGAATTAGAAATTACATTGCCCTGGTCATCTGTGATAGATACCTCTCTGTCTTTTGCAGAGATAATACCAGTTGTCACTGAGGTGCCGTATCCCATGGCATTGCCGATGACTATGGCTGCCTGGCCTACTATGACTGAATCAGAATCGCCCATTGTGGCCACCTTTATAGCGTCTAATGTTTCCTTTTTGATGTCGGAAACTGCTACTGCTACAACAGCCAGGTCACAGGATGAATCTGTGCCCTTGATTTGGCCCTCTACTGCCTCACCATCATTAAATGTGATTGTCAGAGTCTCGGCTCCTGCTACCACATGGTTGTTAGTTGCTACATAAATATTGTCATCATCCTGAGAAATAATGATTCCCGAACCTGCAGAAGTAGATTCCTGCTGGACTGGGCCAAAGAATGTCTGGTATTCCATCAGACCTACGTTGGTAACCTGTACTATGGCTGGGAGAACATTGTTTGCAATCTCAGATACATCTGAAGTAACCTTTGTTGATACCTGGGCTACAGCCCCTGTAGTATCGGTCTTGCTGGTATTAGTGTCTGTGTTTTGCTTGTCCTCGGCGACTGTCTCCTCTAGAGCAGCCTCCTGTTTTGGCATAAATTTGTTTGAAACGAATACTACAGACTGAAAGGTAATGCCGGCCACCAGTCCAAAGACCAAAGCCACCACAGCAGCATGCCAAACCCTCTTGCCAAAGCCTGCTGGCTTTTTTACCTTTTTCTTTTTGTCCTCATATGGAGTCCACTGATAATAGGATTCACCCTGGTTTATCTCGCTACCTTTGTAGGAATAATTACTGTCAGTCTTTTTTTGATCTCTATCAAAATCATCATTAAAAAAATCACTCATTACTATCGCCTCCATTTTCACTGATGATTATTAGACTTTTTGATAACAATATGCGGACCCAATAATCGGTCCGCATCATGTTAGCATCCTGCAAATCTTTCAAACTGCAGGCCCTGGCTATGCCAGATAATTTCTTTCTTTAATTTACAATGTATAGTCTATAAATTAAATGTGACAAATAAGTGATTATTAGGGTAAGCCTATCTGATTTTTGGGAAAAAAAGAGAGCCAGCATAAAATGCTGACTCTCCTGATTTATTATTTACTGCCCATCACTTTTCTGGTCTATGTTTGCGCTTTCCTCTGTGCATCCAGTGTAATTGATAATGTAATCAGATATAACATCTACTGTGTCATCAGTAGGGTCATAATCTTCCTGATTATATAAGAACTGGTGCAAGGTAGTTACATTGGATGCCAATGTACATGGAACAACAAGGCTGGCCTTGTGGAATGTTCCTGTGGTAAGTGCAAATGGGAATCCTGATGAATCTGCAATCTCGTACTCAGAAACTGCTGTTGCCATACCTGCCACCTGGGCTGGACTCAGGCTGGTAGAAACCTTTGGCAATACGTCATCAATAATATCATTCAAGGTAGAAAGCTTAGCCTTCTTAGCCTTTTCTACGATTTTCTTTACAACCTCACGCTGTCTCTCGGCACGGCCAAAGTCATTGTTGCCTGAGTATCTGTTACGGCAGTAACCAATGATTTGCGCTCCGTTGAGAGTCTGGGTGCCTGCCTCAAGGAAGCAATCATTTCTCTCCTCCCAAGAGCCCTCACCATACATAACCTCCTCAGCCTCTGCAATGTATCCTGCAAGAGCAGGCTGGCCTGTAGATGGATTGATGGCATCGATAAGACTCTGGTCAACAGTAACCTCAATACCTCCTAAATCATCCACAACTGTGGCAAGAGCATAGAAGTCAACAGAAACGTAACCTGATATATTAAGGTCCATATTGGTATTGAGCATGCTGATTGCCTGCTCAACTCCACCGTGGGCGTATGCATAATTACACTTTGTATACTTGTCCTTATCATTTACCTTTAGCAGGGTATCTCTGGCAACAGAAACAATCTTTACTTCCTTTGTATCATTATTAATAGATACCAGCATGATTGTATCTGAGTTTCCAGAATCCAGGTCTCCGTTGGTACGGTTATCTACACCAAAGAGGGCCAGAGTAGTGTAGTTTGAAAGAATCTCCTCTGTCTCTTTATCAAGTTGATTGACCTCGATATCATCCATATCAATATTGTCCCAATTGGCTTTGCCAAGTTTATTCCAGAGGGCAAATATAATAAGGAGAATAATTATAATAACTATCTCAACAATAAGAATTGTCTTTTTAGTATTTTTCTTTTTATTCTTGCCAGATTTCTTTTTGCTAGAGGAAGGGCGTCTTGATGCTGAAGCAGCTGCTGCTCTCCTGCGCTCCATGTCCCTGCTAGACTCAGAAGCTCTGCGGGATCCTTGTGATGACCTGTGAGTATCAGACGACCTGTGGGTCTGTGACGACCTGTGGGTCTGTGATGACCTATGGGTCTGTGATGACCTAGATGCTGATGGTCTAGATGATGCTGATGTCCTCTGTCCACTTCTAGTAGGTCTTGATGCCATTTCAATATCTAAATAATCGCTACCACGAGAATCCTGGTAATTGATTAAATCCTCTTCTGTTAAATCAAATGAAATCTGGGAGCCAGATGACCTAGGGGATCTGCTACCGCGATCGTAATTATTCATTAATTACTGTTCTCCTATCTGAATGTTAGTTTTATCTGATATCTCCCCGAATACTAAATCAGATTTGTGCAATCTTTAGCAAGTCTACTCTACCAAATCGCTCCTTGTCAAGGTTGCTGTAATATTTCTGTCACATTTAACTAAATCAAGATTAAAAACTTAGCAAATGTGGTTTTTATTCTTCCGTACCTGGGAGTATATAGTTGTCTAAGCCCATTGGTAGGTTACTATTGTAGAATCCATCCCCTTTTTCAAAGAAATCTCTGTGTTTTTCTAACAAATATTCGTGAGATTCCTGGGTGCTCTCCTGATTTTTTACCTTATATCTTCCTATACATTTTGGGAGAACTATGGTCCTATATCCCTTTTTCTTTGCCCTGATACAAAAATCTAACATGGCATCTCTGCCGGATAGATTAGTATCAAATCCATGGAGCATCCTGTAGACTTTGGCATCAATCATACAGCAGCCGCTGTCCACCATTGACACGTCCCTAGGCATAGTGCCCAGTCCCTCATAGGTGTCCCTAAAAACGCTCTTACCATGGAAGGCAGGATAGGAAAATCCTTCTTTATCAAATATATATCCCACATTATCAACCCTAAATCCCCTGTCGATAAAGCGGATACCCACCACAGCCACGTCAGGCTGAGAAAGATAGGCATACATCTTTTTTGCGTTTTTTCTAGTGTAGAGTCTCACCTTGTCATCCCGCAAAAACATGTAGTCCCCGGAGAATCTTCTAAAATGCTCTTCATTATATTCGATTATCCACTTGCGGAAATTAGGATCTACACTGCCAGTGCAGTCCACCCCTGATTCCTGCAGATAAGAAAGGGCCAAGGCTAGGTGCTCTTTGCAAGAGTAATTTGCCCTGTCTCTCTCCTCCTTGGTCACAGGCAATGCCTGGCCCCTGACGTGATACAAAAGGGAAGGAATGTGACTGATTTCCTCTCCTTTAAAGCATGCCCTGAGAATATATTCATAAATGTAAGCGGACTGGGCTTTTTCGTTGAATTGACCCAGCCTCTTATATAATTCCACCGGCAGGCAAATAAAGTTGCCTATGTAGTTGGTGGAAAGGAAAAGTTCTTTATTAAAGTCCGGCTTGAAATGCGGTCTCATTCTGTCCAAGCCAACCAGTTCATCGCTGTCAGTGTAAATAATCGCCTGGGTATCTCCCAGTTCATTTATTTTTCCATTGAGGGAAGAAAGGGTAGTTACACTGAGTCTGTCATGTTGACCCACAAAGACCAGCTGATCACCCTCTGCAAAATGCGCCCCAATGTTATAAGCATAGGCTGCACCAGTGGATTTTTTCAGCCTGCGATAGTGAACCTTGTCCACAATATCCGGGAAAAATTCCTTTATAGTCAGCTCTATCTGATTTGAGGGATTATTGTCCAGTATATATAGTTCAAACTCTCTATAGTCTTGTTGATCGATGGATTCCAGCATGTCCTTGAATTGATCCATGTCTGTATCCCTAGTCCAAACAACAAGAGTAAAATAAGCATCTGCCACTATTTTGAACCCTCGCCCCTAAACACTACTTCAATAGTTTTTAATATTATTTTTATATCCAGTCCCAAAGACCAATTAGATATATATTCAGTATCCAGCGCTACCACCTGCTCAAAGTCTTTTATGTCGGACCTGCCGTTTACCTGCCACATACCTGTGAGACCTGGCTTGATAGACAGTCTGGCCTTGTGGTGCATAGCATAGTTTTCATATTCATCCTCCAGAGGTGGTCTGGTGCCAACCAATGACATCTGCCCCAAGAATACATTTAAAAACTGTGGCAGTTCGTCAATGGAATATTTGCGAAGGAAATGTCCGATTGGAATAACCCTAGGGTCATTCTCCATCTTAAACATATTTCCCTTTATTTCATTCTGAGCCATAAGGGCCTTTTTCTGCTCCTCAGCATCCACATACATGGTGCGGAATTTATAAAATTTAAACTTGCGACCATTCAGTCCTATTCTGGTCTGGGTAAAGAATACAGACCCCTTGGACTGCACTTTGATAGGAATGGCAAATATAATAAAGGCAATGAGACAAAGCAAAAGTCCTACGATAGCACCGATGATATCCATGGCCCTCTTAAAAAATGCCTGCCTAAAGGATGCAATGTGCATACTGGTGGTCAGCACAATGTAATCACCGTAGGTCTCTAAAATCCTGTTTGGCATCAGATTATCAGTGTGAATCAAAGACATATGCACTGTGAGACCCTGCTCAACCAGTCGTCCTGCCAGATTCTCCTCGCTGGCCCTGGTGTTGCCGTCCAAGAAAATCTCATCAACTACATTAGTGCGGAGATATTCAAACAAAGTGTCTGCTGTGGCAATGACTGGAATGCCCTGGATTGACTGGCCTGTCATATCCTTGTCAACAACAGCTACTCCCTCCACAACAAACTCTGTATATGGGCTGTGGGCGATTTCTGACAGGCAGTGTTCCACTGTGGTGGACTCCGCCACAACTATCATAGAAGTCTTGTTTACGTCCTTTAACTTGCGCTTTCTGATTACCCTCTTCCAGATAACACGAGAAGTATAGGTAAGGACAACCATGGCTATGCCAAAATATCCAAGGGCAGCTCTTGAGTAGTAGTATGACCTTTGAACAGCATACATGTACAAGAGTACTCCCAAGAAATTCATCAGGCAGTGCCAAATGGTGGATGTGATTTCCTGATATTTAGTTCGTCGCAGGATGCCCGTGTAGGTCTCTGTAAATAGCACTCCGGTCAAATCGATAAATGGCAAAATCATTGCCAAATTCTCGTACAGGTAATAGTACTCGTACCTGTCCAAGAAAATGATTGAACCGCTAAACTTCATAGCAACACCAATGAAAAGGGCCAACTCTGCGGCCACCATATCCATCACTATAAAGTCCAGGTGCTTAACCCACGAGCGTTTCTTTTTTTTGTACAATCTAATCAGTCTCCTAAAAACACTTTATTAGAGTTCTACTCCATTTTTTACAAGCAGTTCTCTTGCACTATCAACAGAATCTACTCCGTGGAGATTTTTGATTGGAGCAAATTCATGCTCTCTTACTACCTCAAATGCCAGGTTAGAATCCATCATGTGAACCATATCGAGAACCAAAAGTTCGAACTTGTAACCGTTTGGCTCAGTAGGGCTAACCTTGTTGCCAGCCTCGTCGATGTATGGAATCTTTTTCTCAACAACGTGAACTGTCATGCTGTTGTTTACAATGTCATCCAATTTCTCCAAAGAGAAAAGGTAGTTAAGTATAACACCAAATTTGTAAAGGAGGCTGCCGTCCTCAGCCTTTGCCTCGGCCATCTCCTTTGACATCTCATAATATTCTACGATAGAAGGCTGACCATCCTCCAGGCAAAGCAATCCCATCTTTTCCTGTGGGTCTACCTTGCGGACAACCTTTGAGCCTGCCTGATATCCGCCGGCGATTGTTGCACCAACAAACACAGGGTCTGCAATCCTCTGGAGCACGTTATCAACTGCAAAAATATTGATCCACTTTACTCCTCTAGCCTTGGCATCCTTGTCCAGACCTGCCTTTACCATGCTGACATACCAGCCACCATTTCCGTTTGGTGATGTAGCCAGTCTGCCATTGTCCTCCAGGAGGAGTTTGCCATTGTAATCAACAGCGCAGGCCATATCCTGAACAAAGTATTTAATATAATCAGGGTCATATCCAAAGTAATTTTTCTCTGCGAAAAATTCTCTGGTAGCCTTGTCATTCTTTTCACTTGTCATTATATAGAGGGGAACGAAACATCCTGCCTTATTAACTACCTCCATCAGGTTGTTTATAAGACATTCAAAGATAAATAGATCGTGGGTCTGACCAACATTGTAGCATCCCTTTGGCAAGTCAAAACCAAGTCTTGTGCCCATACCGCCGGCGAGAAGAACCGCTGCAACCTCACCTTTTTTAATAGCCTCAAGACCTATTGCCTCAAACTCATCATGACGCTTTTCAATCTCTGGTACCTCAACAGCCTCAGGCACTGTAAATGTGCCTCTGGCCTCCTCTGAGGAATTGCCAATTAATTTAAAGTCAGACCAATTGATATTTTCAATCTGTCCAAGAAATTCTTTTTTCTTTTCGTCAGAAAGCTGGTCGAAACCTTTCATAACCTGCTCTTGACCATTATCCCCCAGTACTTTTAATGCTTGATCCTTAGTAATCATTATAAGTTATTCTCCTTTACTATTCTAGTTGTTTA
>JAIKWH010000028.1 GCA_024684955.1 Pseudobutyrivibrio sp. | reverse complement strand
CCTTAAGTGCAAGTGCTGCCTTAGCATCCTCTGAGCCATCTTTCTCAAGAGCTGCGATAAGAGCATCTGCTGCTGGGCCGTTCTCCTTTGTAGACTTAGCTGTCTCTTCGAACTTAGCGAATGCTGCCTTAAGATCTGCTGAACCAGCCTCAGCTGCCTTCTTAGCAGATGCGATAGCATGCTCGCGAAGGTACTTCTGTCCTACTTCCATACCCATACCATGCTGAGCATTGTCCTCGAAGAGTGAGTTACACCATGCTGGACCCTTCTTAGAATCCTTGTTTACTGTGAATGGTGATGTGGCTGCAGGACCACCCCAAATTGAAGAACATCCTGTAGCGTTTGAAATATACATATGCTCACCGAAGAGCTGTGTAATAAGTCTTGCGTATGAAGTCTCTGCACAACCTGCACATGATCCTGAGAACTCAAGGAGTGGCTGATTGAACTGAGATCCCTTAACTGTAAGGTCAGAACCTGCTGCTTCCTTACGTCCAACATTAGCTACTAAGTAGTTGAATACTGGCTGCTCGTCTGCTTCCTGTGCCTGTGGAACCATAGAAATAGCACCAACTGGACATACAGTAACACACTCGCCGCATCCCATACAATCAAGTGGAGATACTGACATTGTATACTTGTACTCTGAAGCCTTTGGCTTTGTATCAGCAAGCTTGATGTTTGCTGGAGCTGCCTTAACCTCATCCTCAGAAAGTAAGTAAGGACGGATTGTAGCGTGTGAACATACGAATGCACACTGGTTACACTGGATACACTTTGTCTCATCCCATGTAGGAACTGTTACAGCTGTACCTCTCTTCTCATATGCAGAAGCACCAAGCTCGAACTGTCCGTTAGGATTCTCAACGAATGCTGAAACTGGAAGTGAATCACCATCCATCTTAGAGATAGGCTCAAGGAGATTCTTAACCATCTTAACGAGCTCTGGACGTCCCTCAAGAGCTGGCTTAGCAGCATCTGGAGCTGGATTCTTCCAAGACTCTGGAACTTCTACCTTATGTACAGCATCAACACCAGCGTCGATAGCGTTATAGTTCATCTGAACAATATCGTCACCCTTCTTGCCGTATGACTTCTTAGCAGCTGCCTTCATGTACTCAACAGCCTGATCGATAGGCATTACATCAGCAAGCTTGAAGAAAGCTGACTGAAGGATTGTGTTTGTTCTCTTGCCCATACCAATCTCGATAGCCTTATCAATAGCATTGATTGTGTAGAGCTGGATGTTGTTATCAGCAATGTACTTCTTTGCCTCAGCGTTAAGGTGCTGCTCGAGCTCCTCATCTGACCACTGGCAGTTGATCATGAATACACCGCCTGGCTTAACGTCCTGAGCCATCTTCATGCCCTGTGTAACGTAAGCTGGGTTGTGGCAAGCAACGAAGTCTGCCTGATTGATATAGTAAGGAGACTTGATTGGGTTGTCACCGAATCTCAAGTGAGAAATTGTAACACCACCAGTCTTCTTTGAATCATACTGGAAGTATGCCTGGATGTACTTATCTGTGTGGTCACCGATAATCTTTGTAGAGTTCTTGTTAGCACCTACAGTACCGTCACCACCAAGACCCCAGAACTTGCACTCCTTTGTACCAGGAGCTGATGTAATAGGAGCTGGCTTAACCTCTGGAAGTGAAAGGTTAGTAACATCATCAACAATACCGATTGTGAATCTAGCCTTTGGCTGAGCCTTCTCTAATTCCTTGTATACAGCAAATACTGATGAAGGAGGAGTATCCTTTGAACCAAGACCATATCTACCACCGCAGATAACGATATCATTAAGACCTGCCTCACGAAGTGTTGTAGCAACATCAAGGTAAAGAGGCTCACCAAGAGAACCTGGCTCCTTTGTTCTATCGAGAATAGCGATCTTTTTAACTGTCTTTGGAAGTGCCTCAAGGAATCTATCTGAACGCCATGGTCTGTAAAGGCGAACCTTAAGTACACCAACCTTTTCGCCGTGAGCGTTAAGGTAATCGATAACTTCCTCTGCAACGTCGTTGATAGAACCCATAGCTACGATAACTCTATCAGCGTCTGCAGCACCATAGTAATTGAAAAGCTTGTAATCTGTACCAAGCTTTGCATTTACCTTTTCCATGTATTTCTCAACAACTGCTGGGAACTCATCATAAGCAGTGTTGCAAGCCTCTCTGTGCTGGAAAAAAACGTCTCCGTTTTCGTGAGAACCACGCATTGTAGGATGCTCTGGATTAAGGGCTCTATCTCTGAAAGCCTTAACTGAATCCATATCAACCATCTCTTTAAGATCTGCGTAATCCCATTTTTCGATTTTCTGAATCTCGTGAGAAGTACGGAATCCATCGAAGAAGTTAAGTACTGGAACGTGTCCCTCGATAGCTGCAAGGTGAGCCACTGGAGAAAGGTCCATAACTTCCTGTGGGTTTGTCTCGCATAACATAGCGAAACCTGTCTGACGACAAGCGTAAACATCTGAGTGGTCACCAAAAATGTTAAGTGACTGTGTAGCAACTGTACGAGCTGATACATCAAATACACAAGGAAGCTGCTCTGCAGCGATCTTGTACATGTTAGGGATCATAAGAAGAAGTCCCTGTGAAGCTGTAAATGTAGTAGTGAGGGCACCTGCACCGAGGGAACCGTGAACGGCACCTGCAGCACCTGCCTCAGACTCCATCTCTACAACCTTTACCTGGTTTCCGAAAATATTTTCTAGGCCTGCTGCTGACCACTGGTCAACGAAATCGGCCATAGGGCTGGATGGTGTAATAGGATAAATTGCAGCAACATCAGTAAATGCATATGCAACGTGTGCTGCAGCCTGGTTTCCATCCATAGACTGTTTTGCTCTTGGCATTTCTAAATCCTCCTTAATTGTTTCGGACATTGATTGATTACTATCAATAATATTCTAGTATCGAGGCAACCCAAAAAACCGAAGGTCCACCCCATAATGTCGTGATTTTATAATAGAACTAATGACAAGAAAATTCAATAAAGCAAGGGCGGAATTCTGTTCATTTTGGAGTACAAAATTGTTAAATTTATTTGTCTTTTAGTTGCAATTTGCTAATTAAATCCAAATTATAAATTCATCCATTGACAATAAACACATTGAAATCTATAATTTTTTAAAATTTATAAACTTTATGCATATTGAAAGAGAGGAAAACTCATGGCATCAATTATTGGTGATGGCATTACTTTCGACGACGTCCTACTGGTTCCACAGTATTCGGAAGTAACCCCAAATCTCATTGACCTTCACACAAACCTTACTAAAAAAATCAAGCTTAACATTCCTATGATGAGTGCAGCGATGGATACTGTTACAGAATCCCGCATGGCAATCGCTATGGCACGTCAGGGTGGTATCGGTATCATCCACAAAAACATGTCAGTCGAGGCTCAGGCCGAGGAAGTAGACAAGGTAAAACGTTCAGAATTCGGCGTTATTACTGACCCATTTTCTCTTCGCCCAGACAACACTCTCGCAGAAGCAAACGAGCTTATGGGCAAGTTTAGAATCTCTGGTGTACCAATCACTAAAGAGGACGGCACTCTAGTCGGCATCATCACCAATCGCGATCTTAAATTCGAGACAGATTTTTCCAAAAAAATAAAAGAATCAATGACAAGCGAAGGCCTTATCACAGCAAAGGCTGGCATTACATTAGAAGAAGCAAAGGAAATTCTTGCAAAGTCGAGAAAGGAAAAACTTCCTATTGTAGATGACAATTTCAAGCTGATAGGTCTTATTACTATTAAAGATATTGAAAAGCAGATTAAATACCCTAATGCAGCCAAAGATGAGCAGGGTCGTCTCCTCTGCGGCGCAGGTGTTGGCATCACAGGCAATATGATGGAAAGAGTTGAGGCTCTTGTTAATGCTCAGGTTGACTGTATCGTTATGGATTCAGCCCATGGCCATTCTAAAAACATCATCGATGCTGTTAGAAAAGTTAAATCTGCATATCCTGATTTGCAGGTTATCGCCGGCAACATTGCTACAGGCGCTGCTACAAAGGCCCTCATCGAGGCTGGTGCTGACGCTGTAAAAGTTGGTATCGGACCTGGTTCTATCTGCACCACCCGTGTTGTTGCAGGTATCGGCGTTCCTCAGATTTCAGCTATCATGGAATGTTATGAGGTTGCTAAAGAATATGGTATTCCACTTATCGCAGATGGTGGTATCAAATACTCAGGCGATATGACAAAAGCCCTTGCTGCTGGTGGTTCAGTATGTATGATGGGTTCTATGTTTGCAGGTTGCGACGAGGCTCCTGGTTCCTTTGAGTTATTCCAGGGCAGAAAATACAAGGTATACCGTGGCATGGGTTCTCTTGCAGCCATGGAAAATGGTTCCAAGGACCGTTACTTCCAGGAGGGTGCAAAGAAATTAGTTCCTGAAGGTGTTGAGGGACGTGTTGCTTACAAGGGTAGCCTTGAGGATGTTATCTTCCAGTTAATAGGTGGTATCCGCTCTGGTATGGGATATTGTGGTTGTCCTACAATCCCAGAGTTGCAGGAAAGAGGCAAGTTCGTAAAGATTTCTGCCGCTTCCCTCAAGGAATCACATCCACATGACATCCACATTACAAAAGAGGCTCCAAACTATTCTGTAGAGGGCTAATAATAAACATAAGCCTGTCGGTTGATTCCGGCAGGCTTTTTTTACTGTTCCTTTTTAACTGATATCTTCCTTTAAACACTCCAGGGATTGATTTATATCCTCCAAAGGGATTTTGCTGGAGGACAAAAGGAGAAATACCCCCTTGTCCCACTCATATAAGATATTGGTTTTGACTCGGGATTTTGCCAGCCTACTCCCCATGTCTTCTCCCGGCAGATAAAGGCCTATCTCCATACCACTCTCCCCCATGTATACCGAGGGTTTATCATAGTCAGCAATTGTAATGACCTGGTCCCTGTTTGCCCCAGAATTTTTTTGCTTTTTGCCCCCAAACAAATCAATAAGGTCTGCAAACATTACATCTCTTTTTCCCTCATAACACCTCTTTAGTTTTTTGATGTGGCGATTCATATGACCATCCCTGAGAAACTGGGTCAGGGCTATCTGTTCTGCTTTTGATGCAGTCTGATTGTAATTGTTTTTTATTCTCTCATATTCTCCCCTAACCCCCTTGGGCAATATGAGATAAGATATTCTGACACTTGGCAGCAATACTCTGGAAAAGGACCCAAGAAAGGCTATATCCTCCCCTCCTGTCATGGCATAAAGGCTAGGAGTGGGCTTGTTGTCAAAAACAAATTCATTTTGGTAGTCATCCTCTATGAGCAAATGTCCATCCTTTCTGGCATGGTCAATCAACTCATGGCGTCTTTTCACGGTCATGACCTGGCCCCACTTTGTCATATAAGAGGGGGTGACATAAATAATATGGCTGCTTTTATCCCTATAATTAACCTGAAAGCCTGCATCGGCAAAGGTGGCCGCTGCATCTGAAAAATCTCTTGTAGGGAAGGAAATGGATTTCTCCCCCGGAATCAGTGCTATCAAAATAGAAAGGAGGGTCTGGAATCCGGCTCCTATTACAATGTCCTGTGGATTGCAGATTATATTTCTATTCTTTCTCACATAGGAGGCAATCTCGGTGCGCAGGTCCTGCTCTCCCTGATTTTCGGCGTAAGACAAGAGACGGTCCTCCTGACGCAGAGCTGACTTCATATAGCGACGCCATAGCAAAAGGCAGGATACCTCCTTGTCCTCCCCTATGGTGGCCAGGTCATATAAATAGTCTTTTGGGCCCTCTGAGGCTTTGACCTCTCTATCAGATTTTAGATCCTCATTTCTCATTACTATGTCAGTAACAAAAAAACCCACCTTTTCCACAGAGTATATATATCCGTCTGCAGCCAGTTGCATATAGGCTGTCTCTGCCGAGGTACGGCTCACTCCCAGAGTGGATTCACATTCTCTCAGGGATGGCATCCTGGATGCAGCCGGCAGGTCTCCATTCTCTATCTGCTTTATATAGTAGTTATAAACCTTTTCATATACCTTCATATCTGTCCCCTAAAATATATTTGTAATTGTGCATTTTTTAGATGTCAGTTTGGTGATATTATATCCCCAACATACAAATTAGAAAAGCGCTTTTTACAAAAAAACAGAAGGGAGAAAAATGAGTAAGATTACAGAATCAACAATTAAAGATAGAGAGACACAAAACGACAAGACCAGAAAACTTATAATAGCAGCACTTATGGCAGCACTGACCTGCGTGGGCACCATGATTATAAAGGTACCTACCCCAACACAGGGATACATACATCCGGGAGACGGCTTTGTTCTTCTGTCCGGTCTCTTGCTGGGGCCAGTCTGGGGAGCCCTGGCCGCTGGGATTGGATCTGCACTTTCAGATTTGATTGGAGGATATTTTATATATGTTCCTGCCACATTTATTATAAAGGGACTGACAGCTGTCACAGCATTCTATGTTTTCAAGGCACTGTCCAAGGTACTTCCTGCAAAATCTGATTGGATAAAACTAGTGCCATCTGGCATCCTGGGCGAGTTGGTTATGGTCCTTGGATATTTCCTTTTTGAAATATTCATGTTGGCTGTAGTAAACGGCACCAGCCTGACAGCAGGAGTGATCGCTGCAGTGGCAGGCATCATCCCAAACCTGATTCAGGCAGGATTTGGGGTTGTGATTGCCAGCATTCTCTATCCTCTACTTAAAAGGCTGTCAAACCAATAATATTTTATGTGAAAAAAATAGGGACAATGCACTCAAGCATTGTCCCTAATTGTTTATTATTAGTCCTCTTTTGGCATTACGATAGCGATGTGTACATCGTCAAGCTGCTTTTGATCTACAACAGCAGGAGCATCCATCATAATATCCTGTGCGTTTTTATTCATTGGGAATGGAATAATCTCGCGGATTGATTCCTCGCCAGCGATAAGCATAACCATACGGTCAACACCAGGAGCGATACCGCCGTGTGGTGGAGCACCATATGTAAAGGCATTGTACATAGCAGGGAATTTAGCCTTAACATCATCCTCGCCTAGTCCAACAAGTTTGAATGCCTCAATCATAATCTCTGGATCATGATTTCTGATAGCACCAGAAGAAAGCTCTACGCCGTTACATACAAGGTCATACTGATATGCAAGAATATCAAGTGGCTCTTTGTCTCTCAGGGCCTGGATACCACCCTGTGGCATAGAGAATGGGTTGTGGCAGAACTCTAACTGGCCTGACTCCTCGCCGATTTCGTACATTGGGAAATCAACTATCCAGCAGAACTCGTAAACATCCTTTTTCATGTGGCCCTCTGAGGCTGCACCAAGGAGCTTTCTGAATACGCCGGCAGTCTTTTGTGCTGTAAGCAAGTTTCCAGCAGCCAGTCCAACAAAATCACCAGGCTTGAGTCCAAGACCATCGATGACAGCCTGCTTTCTCTCCTGGAGGAACTTGGAAATACCACCAACGAACTCTCCGTTTTCATCTAATCTAAACCAATATGTCTTTTGTGCAGTAGCAACCTCTACATCTGCAATCATAGCGTCAATCTGCTTGCGTGTAGCGGTGAAATTGTCAACCACAATAGCCTTTACCACATTGCCCTCAAATGGACCAAAGCCGCAGTCAGCCATCAGTTCTGTTGCATCGGTAAGCACAAGGTCAATACGGAGGTCTGGCTTGTCAGAACCGTATTTGTCCATTGCCTCCAAGTATGGGATGCGTACAAATGGAGCAGATGAAGCGCTTTTATATACGCCGTATTTTGCAAAGATAGGTGGGAGCACATCCTCGATTACTGCAAAGACATCCTCCTGAGAAGCAAATGCCATCTCCATATCCAACTGGTAGAACTCTCCTGGAGAACGATCAGCACGGGCATCCTCATCTCTAAAACATGGAGCAATCTGGAAATATCTGTCAAATCCAGAAGCCATGAGAATCTGCTTGAACTGCTGTGGTGCCTGTGGCAAAGCGTAAAATTTGCCAGGGTGATTACGGGCAGGAACAAGATAATCACGAGCACCCTCAGGTGATGAGCATGTAAGGATAGGAGTTGTAATCTCCATAAAGTCATGATTAATCATAGCAGCACGAAGCTCTGCAACGATTTTGCTACGCAAAACAATCTTGCTCTTTACCTCAGGATTGCGGAGGTCAAGATAACGATATTTGAGACGTGTATTCTCATCGGCATCCTTTGAGCGATTAATCTCAAATGGAAGCTCGTTGTGAGTGCACTTTCCGAGAATCTCAATGGATGAAGGAACTACCTCGATTTCTCCAGTTGGTAAGTCAGCATTTTTTGAAGAACGCTCACGGACTGTACCTGTGACAGAAATTGTAGACTCCTTGTTGACAGAATCGATAATAGCCATCATCTCCTCTGTCTCAATAACGATCTGTGTGGTGCCGTAGAAATCACGAAGGATCAAGAAACCTAAATTCTTAGATACCTTTCTGATATTCTCAAACCAACCAACTAATGTAACCTCTTTGCCAGCATCCGCAAGGCGTAACTGGTTACAATTGTGTGTGCGTGACTGAGTCATTTCATATCTCCTCTTTCATAAAAGAACTAAAAAATATTTGCAATATAGGAATTTTTCAAAACTTCTATAAAGTAAACAAATTAGGGCTGTCAACCTAAGTCAACAGCCCTATCATTTTACAACACAATCGTGTATTCTTCAATATTTTTTGCCAAGGCCTAAACCAGTTTGGCCTTCTTGGCAGCCTTTAAAACAGCCTTGAAACTTTCCTTGCTAATAACGTGCTCAATACGGCAAGCATCCTCTGTTGCAATTTCCTCGTCCACGCCAAGATTGATAAGAATCTGAGAGATAGTCTCATGTCTCTCCAGAATCATCTCTGCAATGGCTTTGCCCTCGTCAGTGAGGTAAATGTAACCTGCATCTGTAACTGTAATGTGATTCTTTTCCCTAAGGTTTTTCATAGCGATGCTGACAGATGACTTTTTAAAGTCCAACTCATTTGCCACATCCACTGACCTAACAACTGGCAGTTTCTTAGAAAGCATCAATATAGTCTCAAGATAATTTTCTGAAGATTCATTAACAGCAGTTTTCAAACCTTATTCCTCCTATAGCAGCCACAATTGATTGTGCGCAATTTATTTTATGAAACTAGGATAACACTTTTCTAGCTCTTGTGCAAGTCATTTAACTTTTGTTAGTTAAGACTAACATACTTCTTACCTTATATAAAGAGTTTTTAGAAATTTTGGTAAAAACTTTCAAAATTCCTTCTTATTTGTTAAGCACAATTTTCCTTTATTTTTAGGCTTTCTTAAGTAATTCTTAAACGTTTCTTAAATAAGTCCCCAAAGTGTTGACGGAGCTTTTTGACTGGTTTAAGGTGGCATTAGATAAAGCAATTGGACCCGGAGGTGGACAGATTTATGAACAACTTCAGATTTAGGTTAGCACAGTTTTTTGCCGGTCGTACCGGGGTTGATGCCATAGGACGCACCGCTACTGTCACCGCTTTAATACTTATGCTAGTCACCATGATTACCGGTTCTAATATAGCCTATCTACTTGCAATGGCGTGCCTTGTATACAGCATCTGGAGAATGTTCTCCAAAAACTATCAAAAGCGCTATGCAGAGAATCAGCGTTTCCTGACAAAGACGGCAGGAATCAGGGAATTCTTTAGAAAAAACTTTGTTAAGTTAAAAAATCTTCCTGCCAAGATCAAATATGACAGACAGCAGAGAAAGATTTATTCCATATTTTATTGTCCCAGCTGCAAGCAAAAACTCAGAGCCCCTAGGGGCCGCGGCAAAATTCAGGTAACATGCAGTAGGTGTCACACACAGTTTATAAAGAAGGTGTAGCTATTGTTTGGATACGTCAATGCTAATGTTAAACAGCTTAGCCAGCAGGGCAGAATAGATTACCAGCGTTATTATTGTGGCTTGTGCCAGGAATTACACGACCTGGCCGGTATGAAAGGCCAATTACTTTTAAATTACGACCTATGTTTTTTAGGCATAATGCTTCAATCTCTTTACGAGCCAAAGCAGGACCTTAACAATTTCAAATGCATTGTTCACCCTAGCGGTACAAAACATGCATATAGGTCAGAGGCCATGGAATACGCCGCCGCAATGGATGTGCTTTTGTCTTATCACAGCCTGATGGACAAATACAAGGACGACAATTCTAAATTGTCCGGCCTTGCTGCTTCATCAATAAAGGGCTCCTACGAAAAGGTCAAAAAGCAATACGGCACTCAGGCTGCCGCAGTAGAAAAATATATCTACGACCTGGCAGAGGCCGAGTTCAGCCAAGAGAAAAATCTAGATTTGGTGTCTAATTGCACCGGAGAAATGCTGGCCACCCTCTTCGATTGGAAAAATGATTCCTGGGGAGAATGCCTAAGGTCAGTTGGATTCAACCTTGGCAAATTTATTTACATAATGGATGCATATGAGGATCTCCCACGCGACAAAAAAACGGGCAACTATAATCCTCTTAAATATATGCAAAAGGATTGCTCATCCGATTTTGAAACTTTCATTCGGGTAAATCTCACCAGCCTAATGGCTGAGTGTGCCAAATCCTTCGAGCGTCTCCCAATTGTGGAGAATGCTGAGATACTTCGGAATATTATCTATTCCGGGGTATGGACAAAATACGAAATGCTTCATGGCAAAAAATCAGACATGAAAGCACCGGAGAAACAATGATGCTTGATCCCTACAGGGCCTTGGGCGTTGATAGAAATGCCACCGATGAAGAAATAAAAAAAGCATACAGAAATCTTAGTCGAAAATACCATCCCGACGCCAATATTAACAACCCTAACAAGGAGCAGGCGGAGGAGCGATTCAAAGAGATTCAGGCAGCCTACAACCAGATAATGGACGAAAGGCAAAATAGATATGGTGGCAGTTCCTATTCTTATAATTCTTATAGCAATTATGAGGATGAAACCATTTCAAACGAAATGCGGGCCGCAGCCAATTATATCAACGCAAGACAATATGCTCAGGCTATGAATGTACTTATGTCTATGTCAGACCAGTACAGAAATGGCCAGTGGTACTTTTTCGCATCAGTTGCCTCTCAGGGCTTGGGCAATCTAAATGATGCCCGAGAATATATCCGCAGGGCCATAGCCCTAGATCCTGGCAACTTTAGATACAGGCAGTTTGAGCAAAGTCTCAACTGGGGCGATGGTTGGTATGCAAACACCGGCAGGTCCTATGGATACTCCACCAGTTACAATTCCTTTTCAGGATTTTTTAGATGGTGTGCCGGCATGATTATCCTAAACCTGATTTGCAACATGTGCTGTTGCTTTGGAGGCCCTAGGTATTATTAATTAGTTTAAGTCATGGTCATTCGGACCGTTTCATATATTTTCTCCCTTCGTGTGTTCTTTTTCTCCACAATTATAAAAGAACGCACACATTAAAAAGGAACCCCGAGTTCAGCCGCTCGGGGTTCCTTTTTGTCTAAAATTAATTATATGGATTCAAACTCTTCCACTATTTCCTTTTCAGGAGCAGGTGTTAGCAAACTAACCATTACGCAAAGGACAATGGCAACGATAAAGCCTGGAAGCAATTCGTAGATTCCAAATATTCCTCCCATTGGCTTGATGAGGAAGTGCCAAACAAACACTGTGATGGCTCCCCCAAGCATTCCTACAACTGCACCCTGACGGTTTGCCCTCTTCCAGAAAAGTGCAAGGAGCATGATTGGTCCAAAGGATGCTCCAAAACCAGCCCAGGCAAAGGATACGATTCCAAATACAGATGAGTTAGGATTTCTAGCAATAATAACACCGATTGCTGCAATCACTACAAGGACTATTCTGGCCATAACCATCTGCATGTGCTCCGACAGTTTTATACCAAAGGTCTCGTGGATTATATTCTCTGATACAGATGATGAGGCAGCCAGCATCTGAGAATCACAAGTGGACATGGTGCAGGCCAAAATACCAGCAAAGATAATACCGGCCAACAGGGCAAAACCAAAACCATTCTCCGCAAGATGCTGAGCAATGAAAATGATTGCACGCTCTGAATCCTCAAGTTCTGGCAGGGCTCCAACATAAGTCATGCAGCGGGCCAAAACTCCAATGAAAATTGCAACTCCCATGGCGATGAAAACCCAAATGGTAGAAATGCGACGGCTTAATTTAATCTTGTTTGGATCCTCGATAGCCATAAATCTAAGGAGGATATGAGGCATTCCAAAGTATCCCAGTCCCCATGCCATTGTAGAAATAATAGTGATGATGCCGCCGTAGCTAACCCTAGAGCCAGAGGCAAAATCATGGGAAGCAAGGAGGCTGATGTAGCCATCTAATGACATAGAATATGTCTCTACAGTGGCAAATCCATCCACCTGAGAAAGGCCGTAGCATACAACAGTAATCAATGCAATCGACATAATGATTGACTGTACAAAGTCTGTAAAAGATGCTGCGGTAAATCCACCTGTTGCTGTGTAACCAATGATAACAGCAGCAGATACAATCATAGCAACTGTGTAATCCAAACCAAAGAGGGATGAGAATAGCTTGCCGCAGGCAGCAAATCCAGATCCAACATATGGGATGAAAAAGATAACAATCATGAGAGAAGAAATAAGCATAAGGGCGTGGCTCTTATCCCTAAATCTGTGCTCGAAAAAATCTGGAATGGTAATTGAATTATTTTTCTCAGAATATTTGCGCAGTCTTTTTGCAACAAATAACCAGTTGAGATAAGTACCTATTCCAAGGCCAAGTGCTGTCCAGAATACATCGCAGATACCAGCCGCGTATGCAATGCCAGGCAGACCCATGAGAAGCCAAGAGGACATATCAGATGCCTCAGCAGACATAGCTGTAACAAATGGTCCCAATTTGCGACCACCTAAATAGTAGTCGCCAACCGATGTGTTTTCCTTGGCAAAGCTGACACCCATAATAAGGAGGGCTGCCAGGTAAACCACAATGGCAATAACAATTCCTAATGTTGACATAAATTTTCTCCCTTTTTTTGCGCAAAGCGCTTTTTATGAATGGTAATTTGAAAGGAATTGGCGGGTCCTAGGGTTTGATGGATTGTCGATAACCTGGGCTGGTGTGCCCCTGTCGGCGATGACTCCATCATCCATAAATATAATCTGGTCAGACACATCATGGGCAAAGCCAATCTCGTGAGTGACAATAATCATGGTGGTGTTGCCTATTGCCAGTTCCTTTATAACCTTTAATACCTCTCCTGTCAGTTCCGGGTCCAAAGCAGATGTAGGCTCGTCAAAACACAAAATATCTGGCGACATGGCCAGGGCTCTTGCGATTGCCACCCTCTGCTGCTGTCCTCCGGACAATTGGTGAGGATAGTTATTCATTCTATCACTAAGTCCCATCTTATTCAAAAGGTTCTTGCCCATTTCGATAATCTCTGGGTATTTGTCAGCCGAGGCCATGAGTTTTGGTGCCAGCACTACGTTTTCTAAAGCAGTATACTGGGGGAATAGATTAAACTGTTGGAACACCATTCCAAAGTGGAGCCTATTGCTCTTTATTTGGGCCTCGGTGACTGGCTTGGCTCTATCAAAGATAGTCTCGCCATTTACCACTATTTCTCCAGCATCAGGTTTCTCGAGGAAATTGAGACAGCGCAAAAGTGTAGTTTTGCCTGAGCCGGAGCTTCCAAGTATAGACAAGGTTTGTCCCTTCTCAAGGTCGAAGGAAATCCCCTTTAATATGTCAGTTTTATCAAAACATTTTTTCAGATTTTTTACTTCTAATATTGGCATATAATTCTCACTTTAATTATAGATTTAACTGAAGTTTTCATTTATTCTCTGGGTCTACCTAAAGTAATCCAGTCTCTTTTCTATGTATGAAAAGAGGAGGGTCAAAAGTCCGCTGAATAATAGATAGAAAACTCCTGTGTAGAAAAGTGGCCAGATGATTCCGCTGGATTTGATGAAGGACTGGCCATTCCAGATTATTTCGTAAACTGCAATAACCCTGGCCAGGGATGTATCCTTTACCAGAGTGATAACCTCGTTAGAGATAGGTGGGACAATTCTCTTTACCACCTGTAGCAGTATGATTTTAAAGAAGGTCTGCTTTTTGTCCATGCCAAGGACTGCGGCGGCCTCGTACTGGCCCACAGGAATGGACTGGATGCCACCTCTAAAAATCTCTGAGAAATAGCAGGCATAATTAAACACAAAGGCAAAAAGGGCTGCCATAAATCGCCCATCAGTGCCTCCGCCCCAAAGTGGCACACCGAAGAAAATGCCAGGTCCATAGTAAATAATCAAAAGTTGGAGCATAAGGGGTGTACCCCTGACCACCCAGATGATAAACCTGATTGGACCCTTTACCATAATATTTTTATTCATTGAGCCCAGGGAAATAAAAAGCCCCAGGGGCAATGATAGTACCAGGGTTAAAATAAACAACTTGAGGGTCCCTAAGAAACCCTCAAGCAGTGACATAGTTACTGTGAAAAACATACTTACTTCCTTTTACTGCTGAACTAATGACTCCTGAACGCCATACTTTGTAGCCACCTCTGTCATAGTGCCATCATCGTATAAGGTCTTGAACTGATCATTGATGAATGCTGCCAGGTTCGAACCCTTTCTGCATCCAACACCATATTCCTCTGTTGTAAGCTCTACAGTGTGTGTCAATTCTGGATAACTGGTGCCCTCTCCAATCATGGCACCTGCCATAAGAAGGTCAATGATGCAACCCTCTGCTGTGCCTGCAGCAACTTCCATTACTGCGTCAGACTGTGCGCTTACCTCTATGTATTCAAAACCATTATCCTCTGCGGCGGCTGCTCCTGCAGAGCCAGCCTCTACAGCATAGGAAATGCCGGCAGCTGCATCAACATCTGCCACAGCATCTGCCTTGTCAGCAGGGACAACTACTACCTGGGCATTGTTGCAATATGGATTAGTGCATTCCATAGATGACTTAACCTCTGATGTGAGAGTCATACCATTCCAAACCACATCAATAGACTTGTTATTTAACTCGAGAATTTTGTTATCCCAGTCAATCTCTACAAATTCCACATCTACACCCAGTGAGTCTGCCACAAGTTTTGCCATGTCAGCATCAAATCCAATCCACTGGCCTGCATCATCCTTGTAATCCATAGGGGCAAAATCTGTGATGCCCACTACAAGTGTGCCCTTTTCTTTGATGTAATCTACATCGCTTTCCTTAGTGCTGCCACATGCAGTCATGGAAAGAGCCATTATCAATGTAAGCATTCCTGCTAAAATTCTTTTTTTCATAGGAGTCTCCTTTTATGATATTCACTTTAGTACGCTACCACATTATCATACTAAATCATTTTTGTAAACTACTAGTAACAAAGTATTAGTGTCTTTATAGGCATAAATTTAAATACAAAAGGAACCGACTAGCAGTCGGTTCCTTGTCTATAGTTTTAATCTCATTACTCTTCTTTAAGTTTCTTTGTCATGTATGTGATGAGAATGTCTAGTCCAGCCTCATTTTCTCCACCTCTAGGGATGATAACATCGGCATGTTTCTTTGATGGCTCTACGAATTCCTCGTGCATAGGCTTTACAGTCATGGCATACTGGTCAATGATTGAGTCGATGCTACGACCTCTCTCTATCATGTCTCGTCTGATACGGCGCATGAGGCGCTCGTCGGCGTCGGTGTCTACGAATATTTTAATATCCATCAGGTCGCGGAGTTCCTTGTCCTCGAGAATGAGGATGCCCTCCATAATGATTACATTCTTTGGCTCAATGCGAACTGTCTCTGTTGACCTGTCGTGGTTTACATAATCATAAACCGGCATGTCGATGGCGCTGCCTTTAATCAGACTGCGAACATCCTGGGCCATCTTGTCGCTCTCAAATGAATCCGGGTGGTCATAATTAAGGCGAGATCTCTCCTCAAATGACATGTTAGGGTGGGCCTTGTAGTAGGCATCATGGCTGATGACTGCAATATCCTCTCCAAAATATTCTTGTAACTTGTGGATGATTGTAGTCTTGCCTGAGGCAGAACCTCCAGCAACTCCTATTACCCAAATCTTTTTCTCTGACATAAAATAACTCCTCTATTTAAATCTCTTAAATCCTTGTCCATATATAGCCTTGGATTCCATTATAACGATAAAAGCGTCAATATCAATTTTTTTAGCCACCTTGTTGACCTGGTACATCTGCTTGTTAGAGCAGGCGCACATAAGAACCTGACGCTCGTCGCCCTTGTATCCACCTTTGGCAGTGAAAATGGTAGTGCCCCTGTCCACTGCTTTATCAATGGCGTCGGCAATAGCCTCAGCCTTGTTTGTAACAATCATGCACATCATTCCTGCATCAGCGGTGATCATAACCTTGTCCACCACGATTGAGCCCAGGTAAGAAATCACGAAACCATAGCACAGGCTCTCAAAGGAATGAGCGTAGGCAACAGTACCTATTATAATGATTACAATATCAATCACAAGGAAAATTCTGCCCAAACTCATGTGAGGATGCTTTGACTTAATCAGCATCATGATGAAATCTGCACCGCCTGTAGATGAATTACGCATATATACAACTGCGTAGGCTATGCCTGTCAGGACACCTACGACCACAGACTTTAGGAAAATGTCGTCGATAGTTACCTTTGGGAAAAGTGGGGCAACAAAATCCATCATCACTGTGCCGATGGCCATGGTCTTAAAAGATTTGAGCAAAAACTTTCTGCCCAGGACCTTGTAGGCACGGAGAATCAATGGGATATTCATCACCAGGGTGACGATACCAATTTTCCATCCCCAGTACTGGTAGAAAATCATAGCGATACCAGCCAGGCCTGTCAGTGGAAATTTGGCGTCTGCAGCAATATTGTAGTAGGCGAAACCAATCATAAGACCTGAGAGGATATCCATCAATATATCAATTAGTAAATCTTTGCGCTGTTCTGATGACATTTGAACCTCCAGAAATTAATTATTTGCAAAACGCTTTGCAATTCCGTGAAGGACCTTGACCACAGTATCCATACCCTCTGCTGTAATGTGCTCCATTGGGCCGTGGAAATTGTAACCGCCTGTACCAAGGTTTGGACATGGCAATCCCATAAAGGAAAGTCTTGCACCATCTGTGCCACCTCTGATGGCAACTGCCTCTGGATTTTCGCCTGCCTCTTTTAATGCCTCAAAAGCATAGTCTATAAGGAACATGTGGGGCTTAATCTTTTCCAACATGTTTTGATACTGGTCTTTGATGGAGAGAACGCAAGTGCCTTCTCCATATTTTTGATTAATAATGTTGCAAGCATGTTCCATTATCTTTTTCTTGTCAGCGAACTTTTCACTGTCGTGATCACGGATGATGTATTCCAAACTTGCCTCGGCCACGTCACCTGACATCTCTGTCAAATGGATAAAGCCCTGATATCCCTCCGTCTTGGCTGGAATCTGGTCTGGTGGAAGCATAGAGTTAAATTCCATGGCAACAAGACCTGCATTTACCATAATGTCCTTGGCATCTCCAGGATGAATGTTTACACCCTTGAATCTAACCAGGGCTCCTGCTGCGTTGAAATTCTCGTACTCAACAGCATTCTCGGCACCGCCGTCTACAGTGTAGGCAAAGTCTGCCGCAAATCCTTTTACATCAAAGAAATCTGCGCCGGCACCAATCTCCTCGTCAGGGGTAAAAGCGATGCAAATTTTGCCATGAGGCTCGTTGGATGCAAGGATTTCCTCTACAAAGGTCATAATCTCTGCCACACCAGATTTGTCATCGGCCCCCAGCAAAGTGGTGCCGTCTGTATGGATAAGGGTGCGACCCTTGAGATTTTTAAGGTGTGGGAAATCGGACACCCTGATAGTCCTGCCAGATGTGCCCAGGACTATGTCCTCTCCATTATAATTCTCCTGAAGAATAGGGTTTACTCCCTGGCCGCTAAAATCTGGCGCGGTGTCCATGTGGGCGATATAGCCTAAGGCCTTTTTATTCTCGTAGCCAGGAGTGGCATCAATTGATGCATAGACATAGCATTTGTCATCAACTCTTGCATTTGACACACCAAGAGTTTTTAACTCCTCCACCAGAATATTTGCCAGGTCAAACTGGCGGGATGTAGAAGGATGAGTGGTAGATTTCTCATCGCTAGTGGTATATATCTTTACGTATTTAAGTAGTCTCTCGTATGCTCTCAAATTTCTTTCTCCTTTAATTTAGGACAGACTTAATTTCTTAAATCAGGCCAAGTATTTTTAGCAGATAAAGCCACAGGGTCAGGGTGAATGCTGACAGGACTGTGGAGGTCATAACAATACCTGCTGAAACGGTTCCATTATATCCCATACTTTTAGCCATTACAAATGATGAGACTGTTGTTGGGGAACCGGTCATAATCAAAACTGCAATTAATTTCTCCTGGGTAAATCCCAAGGCAACTGCCAGTGGTATCCAAAGGGCTGTAAATCCCACCAACTTGAGAAAGGTGGCGGTCAATGTAGGGGCCCATTTTGTGATGGCCTCCTTAAAATTAAAACTGGCACCCAAGGCCATAAGGCCAAGAGGTGTGGCCAGACTTGATAGGTAATTAACTGTCTTTGGTAGAATTGGCGCCACTGGAATCAGAGATCTGATGATGCCGAGAATTATTCCTATAATAATAGGGTTTGTGATAATGCCGATTAGGGTTTTCTTTACCAACTTTTTGTCTAGGCTGTCAGTGCTTTGACCTGTGGCAAGAACTGCCACGGCTGCAATATTATAAAGCGGCACTGCCCCGATTATCATAAGAGGGGTCATACCTGCATTGCCGTAAAGATTCTCGGCAATACCAACACCAAGGAGGGCAGCCGAACTCCTATAGCATCCCTGGATAAATTCGGGCCTGATCAGTTTGTCCTTAAAACAATGGGACAGGCCAAAGCCAATTAATATAGAAGCAAGAGTTGCCAAAAAGCAGAATGCTATGAATCCATTATCCCATATTTCTTTTACATCACAAGTGGCCAAATCTTTAAACACCAGCACCGGCAGAGCCACCTTAAATACAAAGGAATTAATTCCCTTTGTGAGGCTGTCAGTAAAAACGTTGGTCCGCTTGAAAATGTAGCCTAAAATCATCAATAAAAATATTGGCACTGTGGCGTTTAAACAAAACAATAAATCTGCTAGCATGTCATTCTCCTGAAAAATAAATATTCTCCAAAAAGGGGCTCCTGGCGCAAACCAGGAACCCCTTTGTTCCGTCTCATTTAAATTACTGATTAACCATAAATTCTAAGAGTCTCTTGGTATCCTCTGGCTCATATGCAATGAGCTCTAACTCTGGGATATTGGCATCTGATGCAAAGATATTTGCAAGAGATACAAACTGAGAAAGTTTTGACTTGAGATTTAATCTGTCGCCCTCTCCAGTAACCAATTCAACCTTGCCCTGGCAAGAATCAATAACTTCAAAAAAAGCCTGTGTGTCTTTAATATTAGAAATTTTCATTTATGTGCCTCCTTTACGGGTTATTATCCAACATATTTATAATAGCCTATAAATATTAATGTTTTGCGAAGGAAGTGTGAAATTACACATTAAATCTAAAGGTAATTACGTCGCCGTCCTGAACCACGTACTCCTTGCCCTCCATACGGACCAGTCCTTTTTCTTTTGCGGCATTCATAGAGCCATATGACATAAGGTCATTATAACTAACAACCTCGGCCTTGATAAATCCACGCTCAAAATCTGTGTGAATCTTGCCAGCAGCCTGAGGAGCCTTTGTGCCCTTTTTGATTGTCCAGGCTCTTGTCTCGTCCTCTCCTGATGTGAGGTAAGAAATAAGGCCAAGCAATCTATATGAAGCAGTGATAAGTTTGTCCAAACCTGACTCTGAAAGTCCCATAGCCTCAAGGAATTCCTGCTTTTCCTCATCTGAATCAAGCTCTGAAATCTCCTGCTCAATCTGGGCAGAGATAACAAAGACCTCAGAGCCCTCTTTTGCAGCATAATCTCTAACGGCCTGAACGTTTTTATTGTTAGCACCGTCATCTGCCAGGTCCTCATCCTCTACATTGGCAGCGTAGATAACAGGCTTTGCTGTAAGCAGATTGTACTCCTTAAAATATGCCTCCTCGTCCTCATCATTGAGAACGAAAGTCTTTGCCAGGTTGCCAGCCTCCATGTGGTCTAAAAGACGCTTTTGCATAGCAGCCTCTTTTTGAAGAGTCTTGTCCATGCGGGCACTTCTCTCAGTCTTAGAATAGCGACGCTCCAAAACCTCCATATCAGAGAAAAGGAGCTCCAAATTTATTGTCTCAATATCACGGACAGAATCAATAGAACCATCTACGTGAACAACATTAGCATCCTCAAAGCAACGCACAACATGAACAATTGCATCTACCTCGCGGATGTTTGCAAGGAATTGGTTTCCAAGTCCCTCACCCTTTGAAGCACCCTTTACAAGGCCTGCAATATCAACAAACTCAATTGTTGCTGGAACAGTCTTTTTAGAGTTGTACATCTTTGTAAGCTCATCCAACCTCTTGTCAGGAACCGAAACGATACCAACATTAGGATCGATTGTAGCAAAGGGATAGTTTGCCGCAAGAGCTCCCGCCTTTGTAAGCGAATTAAATAATGTAGATTTACCAACATTTGGTAATCCAACAATGCCCAATTTCATGGTAATATATCTCCTTCTAAAAAGTAATGATTTACTTTGTTTTTCAATATTTATGACACTTTTGGTCATAGCCTTCTGTATATTACCACATTTCTATTTTTTTCTCTACCCTGCATGAAAATAGGCTAGTCGCCAATCAAAAATATCAAGCAACCCATCAGTCCTTCTTAATCTCAGCCGACTCTATAATGAACTTTACGGAGCAATCCTCGTCATCGGATGAGCCGCCGAAGGAATTGTA
>JAIKWH010000061.1 GCA_024684955.1 Pseudobutyrivibrio sp. | reverse complement strand
AGGGGCTGAGGTGGTAGGCTATGTCATGCAAAACCTGGAGAGGTTTAACCCTGCTACCTATGTGGGCACAGGCAAGGTGGAAGAAATCAAGGATTTGATCTGGGAAAAGGAGGCCACAGGCATAGTCTGTGACGACGAACTATCCCCTGCCCAGATGAGAAATTTGGCTGATGCCTTGGACACAAAGGTAATGGATAGAACACTGGTAATTCTCGACATATTTGCAAGGCGAGCATCAACCGCAGAGGGCAAAATACAAGTAGAACTGGCTCAGTTGCGATATGAGATGACTAGACTTACCGGTTTTGGAAAAAATATGTCCAGGGTGGGAGGTACTGCAGCAGGTGGTGGCGGAGCCATCGGTACCCGTGGCCCAGGCGAGAAAAAGTTAGAGATGGACAAGCGCCTCATTGCAAGCCGTATCAGCCAACTAAAAAAGGAATTGGCTGAGGTGGTAAATCACAGAGAGGTAACTAGGGCAAAACGCAAACGAAATGGCTTGCCAGTAGCAGCTATTGTAGGCTATACAAACGCAGGCAAGTCCTCTCTCCTTAACAAATTGACTGACGCTGACATTTTGGAGTGGGATGCGCTTTTTGCAACCCTTGACCCAACTACTCGAGAGCTTATTTTAGACAACGACCAAAAGATTCTTTTGACCGATACAGTTGGTTTTATTAGAAAGTTGCCACATCACTTGGTGGACGCCTTTAAAAGTACACTGGAGGAGGCCAAGTTTGCAGACTATATAATTCACGTGGTGGATGTTAGCAATCCGCAGATGGATAGCCAGATGGAGACCACCTACAAGACCCTAGATAAACTAGGGGTAAGTGGTAAGCCTATTCTCACTATCTTTAACAAGGTGGATAAGGTAGAGGATGAACTGGACTATCACGACCTGAGGGCTGACTACACAGTCCATACCTCCATCAAAATGGACAGGGGCCTGGACCAGGTCAGAGCAATACTGGCTAAGATGATGAGAGATGGCAAAGAATACGTAGAAAAATTGGTCCCATATGCCCAGGCAGGTGAGATTGCCCGGATAAGAGAAAAGGGCGAATTGTTGTCTGAAGAATACAGGGAAGACGGAATTTTTATTAAGGCTTACATATAAAAACTAATAGTTCCTACAATTGGTGGAGTATGTTATAATACCCACGGACAAGAAAAGAAATTTTCAGATTTTGCTCGTATGAAGACGGGTATGTGAAGGAGTTTTAAATGACAATTGCACAATTTCTATCATTACTAGGCGGAGTAGGTCTGTTCTTATTTGGCATGTCTATCATGTCTACAGGTCTCAAAAACAGCGCCGGTGACAATCTACAGGTAATTCTCGAAAAGGCTACCGCAAACAGGTTTGTGGCGGTTCTCGTTGGTATAGCCATGACAGTACTTGTACAGTCTTCATCTGCTACAGATGTTATGGTAATAGGTTTCGTTAACTCGGGCATGATGACCCTTGCCCAGGCTATCGGAGTTATCATGGGTGCCAATATCGGTACCACAATCACAGCTCAGATTACAGCTTTTAATATTGCAACATTTACACCATTTTTGCTTTTCCTTGGTGCGGTTATGTACCTATTCTCAAAAAACAACATGGTAAAGCACATTGGTTCAGTTATCATGGGATTTGGTATGCTCTTCCAGGGTATCACCATTATGAAGGCTGCCATTGCACCACTTTCACAGTCACAGCCATTTGTAAACTTCCTATCCACGCTTAAAAATCCATTTATCGCTTTATTATTTGGTATTGCATTTACAGCACTTTTGCAGAGTTCTTCATCTTCAACAGTTATTTTCCAGGCATTTGTGGTACAGGGACTTTTGGAATACGACGTTGCTGTATACTTAGTAATTGGTGCCGCCATCGGTTCCGTTACACCAAACCTTTTGGCTTCTCTTACAGCCAACAGAAATGGAAAGCGTTCCGCTATCCTAAACCTGTTCTTTAACATTATTAGAGCAGTCATAATGATAGTGCTCATCAATATTACACCACTACTCAGTTGGATACAGGCTACCAGCCAGGATCCAGCCAGACAGATAGCAAACACCCATACAATCTTTGCTATCTTGGCAGTGTTAATTATCCTGCCATTTACACAATACATCATCAAACTGACATACATGTTTATCCCAGAGTTGCCTGAGGAGACCCGCGCTGCAGAGGACAGACAACTTATCTACATGACTCAGGTGGGAAATGTGCCACCAAACATGGCTATTCACCAGGCACAACTTGAGACAGCCAGAATGGGAAGCATTGCAGCTGAAAACTTTGAGAAAGCCATCGACTGCTTCTTTGATTTCTCTGATGAGAAGGTATCCGACGTAGAGGCCCGTGAGGAAACAGTTAACATCCTCAACCATGCTATCCAAGATGCCATGGTCAAACTACAGGCTCTTGATCTTTCTCCAGCAAACCTACGACGTATCTCTGCAATCACCATTGCAGTTACCGATATAGAGCGTATCTCTGACCACGCGGAAAATATCATAGAGTACGCCCAGCGCATGAAAAACAAAAAGACCAAGTTATCCAAAAAGGCATCCAAGGAGCTCCGTGACATGGCCGACAACTCCCTTGAGGAAGTCCTCCTTGCCATCGATACCTTTGCCACCGAAAACTACGACAACCTAGACCACATCGAGAAAATCGAATCCAAGGTGGACAAGCAGGAAAAGCAACTCATCAACCACCATATCGAGCGCCTTATGGACAACAAGTGCGAACCAATCGCCGGCGTCATTTTCTCCGACATGGTCACCGACTTGGAGCGATGCGCAGACCACGCCATCAACATCGCATACGCCCTCAAGGAGCACCCAAAAGAAGCTTAACCCAAAGGACTGCTATAGGCAGTCCTTTTTTTGTGGCCAGGGTGGGGAATTGCCCACAAAAAGGGGTTGGAGTATAATTAAAGTTAGTAATTGTAACTTTTGGGTGCACGAGGGCGTGAGATGAAGAAGGTTATTACCTATGGTACGTACGATTTGTTCCATGAGGGACACTATAAGCTTTTGAAAAGGGCTAAGGAGTTGGGAGATTACCTGATTGTGGGTGTCACTACGGAGCACTTTGACGAGGCTAGAGGCAAGGTCAATTTGGTGGATCCAATTATGACCAGAATTGAGAATGTACGTAAAACAGGATTTGCGGACGAAATTATTATAGAGGACCATGAGGGACAAAAGGTGGAGGATATCCAAAAGTATGGAGTGGATGTATTTACCGTTGGCTCAGACTGGACTGGACATTTTGATTACCTGAGGCAGTTTTGCGACGTGGTTTATCTGGAGAGGACTCCGGATATTTCTTCTACGGAGATTAGGGATGGCAGGTACAAGATTGTTCGTATAGGTATTATTGGTACGGGACGTATTGCTCCTAGGTTTTTGTCTGAGGCAAAGTATGTTTCGGGTATAAATGTGGATTGCGCCTATAATCCTGAGGAGGATAGTGCAAAGGCCTTTCATGATAAGACGGATCTGCCGGTTTATACCAGGGATTTTGACAAATTCTTGGATATGGTGGATGCAGTATATATTGCATCTCCTAATGAGACCCATACTATGTATGCCAAGGAGGCCCTTGAGGCCGGCAAGCATGTGCTATGCGAAAAACCTTTGGCCTTTACTAAACTAGAGTCTCAGGACTTGTACAAACTGGCTGAGGAAAAGGGCAAGGTTTTGATGGAGGCAGTTAAGACTGCTTATTGCCCAGGATTTACGCAACTTATCAATGTGGCTGAGTCTGGAAAGATTGGGGACATTGTGGATGTGGAGGCTTGTTTTACTAGACTTGCAAATCCTGATTCCAGAGAGGTAGTGGATGCAAACTTTGGAGGGTCTTTTCTGGAGTTTGGTGCATATGTTATGTTGCCAATGATAAAGTTGTTTGGCACCGATTATAAGAATGTTGAGATAGAATCCATATTAAATGAGGCAGGTAATGATGTGTATACCAAGGTGCACGTTCTCTATGATAGCGCCATGGCTACTGGCAAGGTAGGCGTGGGAGTGAAAAGTGAGGGAAATCTGGTGATTTCAGGCACAAAGGGATATATATTGGCTCCATCACCATGGTGGCTGACAAAATATTTTGAGGTTAGACATGAGGATGTAAATGATATAGAGGTTTATAAGCCTGACTTTATTGGGGATGGAATCAGATACGAAATCAGTGAGTTTACCCAAAAAATTAACGGAGTAAAGGACAGGGTTTATAAATTGACTGCTGAGGAGGCTATAGCTATGGCCGGAATCACTGAGATGTTTATGAAAAATAGGGTTGATCTTCAGAGGAAAAAGAGAGAAGAAAATGCTAATTAAAGTAGGTATAGTGGGCTGCGGACGAATCGCAGCCCGATTTGTTAGTGAAATAAAATACGTATCAGGAGTGGAGATTGGGGCGGTTTACAATCCTCATATTGATTCGGCAAAAGAGTTTGCCAATACTCATGGGATTGATTTTGCCACAGATTCCTGGGAAGAATTTTTGATGAGGTGTGACAGTGTTTATGTAGCATCAACCCACAAGTGGCATTATTCCTATGCAAAAAATGCTATACAGGCGGGCAAGCATGTGCTTTGCGAAAAGCCTATGTGTTTTAAGGAAAGCCAGGTAAGGGAATTGTTTGAACTGGCTAGAGAAAACCAGGTGGTTTTGATGGAGGCCATAAAGACTAGATTCTGCCCAGGCTACAAAAAGGTGCTGGAATTGGTAAGGAGTGGTGCCATAGGTGATGTGGTAGGGCTTGAGGCGAATTTTACCAGGCTCACAGATTCTATGAGTAGAGAATTTAATGACATAGATTATGGCGGATCCTTTACAGAGTTTGCAACCTACAACCTATTGGCAGTGGCAGACATTTTGGGTTACGACTACAGCCGGATTAATTTTTCTTCAGTGATACTGCCTAACGGTGTGGATTCTTATACCAGGGCTGCTTTGGAGTATTGCAATGAGGAAGAATTTTTGATAAACGGCTCTGCCTCATTTTCTCCAATAGCAAAAGAGGCAGTCATAAAGACAGGACTGGGGGCCAAGACCGAGGGACAACTGGTAGTAACAGGAGACCAGGGCTATATTTTGGTGCCATCACCTTGGTGGCTCACATCCTACATAGAGGTAAGGCACGAGGATTCAAATGCTATTGAAAAATATCAGATGGAATACCAGGAGTCTGGCCTCCGCTACGAGATAGAATATTTTAGAGATTTAATACTGGGAAAAGAGACAGATATGGGAATAAAGAACAGTGAATTTATGGCAAAAATCATGGAGGGATTTCTCCATTTTAGAAAACCTTTTAAGGCCAGCGATGAGGAGAAAAAGAGCCTAAAAATATGGGCTCACAGAGGCCTTTCTCTCCAGTATCCAGAAAACACGCTTTTAGCCTTTGAAGAGGCAGCCAAGCTAAAGGGCCTGACTGGAATAGAACTGGATGTGCAATACTCTAAAGACAAGGAAATTATGGTATTCCATGATGAGACTTTGGACAGGGTAATGGAGGCCACTGGCAACTTGCGAGACTATACCTGCCAAGAGTTGCAGGCCATGAAAATGAAGAATGCAGAACAGTTTGAGGATGGGGGTTTCATCCCTACAATGAGACAGGTTTTGGAATGTCTCAGCCCATATTTAAAGCAGGGCCTAAAAATAAATATAGAGTTAAAGACCAGCAAGGTAAGATATGAGGGAATAGAAAAAGATACCTATGACCTGGTAAAGTCTATGGGATTTTTGGACAACATAGTTTGGTCTTCATTCTTGGATGAGTCTATCAAAATCATAAAAGATATTGATGCAAAGGCTGAGACTGGCATGCTGTCTGGAGTCCTGTCAGATTGTGTCAGCCTGGGAGATTTGATGAATTGTGACGCTTATCACCCTTCTCTAGCAGGCTTGTATGAACTAAAGAGAAATGATGTAAAAAAACTAAGAGCCAGCGGCAAGGCCGTTAGGGCTTGGAACACCCAGGAGAGCCTTTACCACCTAAAGAGGAAGAGATACACCTACGATATGAGGGAGTACGCAGCCTTTGGAGTGACAGATTTGATTGTAAATGAGGCTGATAAGTATTTAAACTAATATGACCGAAAAACACTATATTACTTATCGTAAATTTAAGGGATTTATAACTAGCCTGTGCTTTTATGCTTGCAGGCTTTTTCCTGTGGATAAAAAACTGGTAAGCGTGTGTACTTTTGAGGGTAAAGGGGGATTTGGCTGCAACCCAAAATACCTGGTGGAAAAACTCCACGAAAAGGACAAGAGCCTAAAGTTTGTTTGGTTTGTAAACGAGAATGCTTGGGATAAAGAATTCCCAGATTATATAAAAAAGGTGAAAAATACCATATTCTCCAGAGCCTATTACCTCAGCAAGAGCAAGGTCTGGATAGACAACTACAGAAAGCCCTATGGGACTGTAAAACGCAGAGGCCAGTATTATATTAACACCAACCATTATACCCTGGGGATTAAGACTGTGGGCCTGTGGAGAGGTGAGGGCTTTTCTAAGATTGCATATATGGTAAGCAAGAATGATTCAGATATGATTGACGACCTGGTTATAGACTCAAAATTTGGGGAGGCAGTGTCTGAAAAAGGTCTTGTTTATGATGGGTATTTGCTAAAATCAGGAGCCCCAAGAGATGACGTCTTATATGGTGACAGGAGTGAGATAAAAAGGCAATACAGGGCCGAAAACGGCTTGGCAAATGATGCTAAAATCCTTCTTTTTGCACCCACCTTTAGGGAGAGGGCAAGGGAAGGAAAGAGGTCCGTATATTCTCAGGAGTGGACCATTGATTTTAAAGGATTGATTGATAGCCTAGAAAAGAAATTTGCTGGCAAGTGGTACATCTGCGTCAAGGTTCATCCACAACTTGCAGCGGAATTTGAAGATTATAAAAATCCTGACATAGCAGATAGGATTCTAAATGAAAGCCATAGGGATGATTTTACTGGGCTGTTGGCAGCAATGGATGCCTATATTACAGACTACTCCAGCGCATGCTTTGAGGCGGGTTTTGCTCATATTCCGGTTTTCATCTATGCAGATGACATCAAAAAATACCAAGAGGACAGAGGTTCACTCTATTGGAATATGGCAAGTGACCAACTAAATCAGGTGGGAGCAAACCAGGATATTCTACCGGGATGGAGCCAGCAATTCCCATTTGCCATTGGGGAGGATAATAGTGGTTTGCAAAAAATCATCCAAGAATTTGACCAAGGAGACTATGACAAGAGGCTGGATGAATTTTATAGTAGCATTGACCAAATCTTTGACGGCAAAGCCAGCGAAAGGGTGGCTGATAGGGTCCTTGATAGGGTTAGATGAGTGCAAGAGACTACATGTGAGGCTAGAAAGCATGGGGTTTTGTTCACAAAAAAATCATAATATAGCAAAGGTTATATCAGAAAATGCCGATATATATGGTAGAATATTGTTGTTAGGAATAGTAGCAATACCACATAGTGCAAGCCTCTGATACAGCGTAGATTATATGGTAGTGTGATTAGTTGCCAGCTGGGTCGAATGGACTTGGCTGGTTTTTTAATGTGGGTCAATGAATATGAATAATGAGAAAATGATTTCGGTGATTGTGCCGGTTTATAACAATATAGAATATCTCCCGAAATGTCTTGATAGCATAAAGGAGCAGACATATAAAAACCTGGAAATCATTTGTATAGACGATGGGTCTGATGATGGCTGCGGTCAGTATTTAGATGAAATCAGTAAAAGGGATGACAGGTTTGTAGTTGTACATCAGGCAAATGCGGGAGAATCTCATGCCAGAAATGTAGGACTTGATATGGCTAGGGGAGAATACATTGCATTTGTAGACTGCGATGACTGGTTGGATGCTGACATGTATCAACTTCTTATAGAAGCCTTTATAGAAAATCCGGATTTAGATGTGGCATGCTGCAGCTGGTATAAGGAAGAGAAAAAAACTACGCCCGTAAAAAATCAACTGGAAGTGACTAAAGATATCTTTGATAGGAATCAATTCTTAAAATATTTATACATGCGGGATTCCTATAGAGGTTTCAGTTACATGTGGGACAAACTCTATAAACGAGAAATGTTGACAGATGGAGATGGGAAAATCCTAGAATTCCCTGAGGATATCAGGCTGGGCGGGGATGTAATATACCTGGCAAATATAGGGCTTAGGGCCAAAAGAATTGTATATAAAGATATCCCAAAATATCACTATAGGATAAAAGAAGAGTCTGGCAGTCATACCAAGAATTTAGAAGTTTTACAGGACTGGCTAAAAGCATATGAGAGAGTGTTAGATGCATTTGAAAAAGAGAATGTTGAGCCAAATGTCATTGATTATGTGAAAAGATTTATGGCTTATCATGCCAGCAATTTTACGAGAATTGCCATTGAGCAAAAGGATGATGAATACAAAAAACTATATCAGTCATACATGAAAAGATATAGGGATGAGTATGTAAAACTAAATCTGGAATATCCTGAGAGAATAAAGGAATTTGAGGACTTGCTGGAAAGATAAACCGGCAAGAAAAGAGAGGGAAAAATGAAATGGACTAACCCTGGTCACGAATACGACCAAGCATATCAGAGTATAGAATCAAAAAAAGCCTTTTATCTTTTCGGCGCAGGTGATTATGGCAACCAGTTTATTAAGATATTGAAAGATGAGATAAGAGTTCTGGGTTACATAGACAATGATGAAGAGAAGCAGGGAAAGGATATCAATGGGCTGCCTTGCCTGTCTTTAGCAGAGGCTATGGAGAATATAAATGACCATACTGGAATAATTATCACCATGTCTCAGATTGCAAGAATAGAGCCTATAACTCAGTTGAAAAAGCTGGGGATGCATCAGGATGTGGACTATTACCTGATAGAAGAATTTTTGTCAGTTTACTATATGTATAAATATGGCAAGCTTTACATGTCCACCATCTCTTTTTTACCAAGTACTACATGCAATCTAAACTGCAGACATTGCCTAAATTTTAATCCATTTGCAGATCATTTTTATAATCGAGACTGGGATGAATTAGTGCGAGATATAGATTTGTTTTTCTCGTGGGTTGACCGAATTATGCTTTTCCATGTCAGTGGAGGGGAGCCATTACTCTATAAATATACAGCAGATGTTATTGAATACTTAGATAGAAAATATGGGGGCAGGATAGATACCCTGAGGACTGTAACAAACGGAACCGTAATTCCAACAGATGAAGTGCTCCAAAAATTGGCCCGGTGCAAGGTGGAATTTACAGTTGATGATTATCGAGATGCCGTTCCTAAATACAGGGACAATCTAGATATCCTAACAAAAAAGTTTGATGAGTATGGAATTAAATACTGGGTAAATAAGGTGGGAGGTTGGATAGATCTTGCACCAGAGAGAACAGACTATTCCAATCTGAGCACTATCCAGTTAATTAGACATAGGGATTCTTGTACCCAGTCTTGGCAGGAACTGAGAGATGGAAAAATATATTCCTGCAATTATGCTGCATATGCTCAAGTGGCAGGCCTTTCAGGAGAGCAAGATTTGGAAGAAACATTTGACCTGTCCCACTGTAAGCAGGCTAGTCTTGATGACAAAAAGAAGTTAGTGGAATTTAGACTGGGTTATACAAGTAAGGGATATACGGAGTTTTGTAAAACCTGTAGAGGATTTAAGATAGATAACAATATTGATGTTGAGCCTGCCATTCAGGTGGAAAGAGGAAAATTATAAAAATGATTCTCCGGATTTAGATGTGGCATGCTGTAACTGGAGATGGAAAAATCCTAGAATTCCTTGAGGATATTAGGCTTGGTGGAGATGTTGTTTTTTTAGCCAGCAATTTTACGAGAATTGCCATTGAGCAAAATGACTGTGATTCCTACAGATGAAGTGCTCCAAAAATTGGCCAGGTGCAGGTTGAAAGTTTATCAAAAAGGATATTTTACAAGTGACATTATGAATAGAAAAAAAATTATATTCTGGGGAACAGGAAATATAGCCTCAACTATTATAAATAATCATCCAGACTTGGAAGTGGATTTTTTTATAGACAATTATCCAAGAGATAGTTATTTTTGTGGGAAAAAAGTAAACAGGCCTCAGGCAGATTTCGAATGGAAAAACTATTTTGTTGTTGTTGCAACAATGGCATATCAGTCTATTAAAACTCAATTAGAGTCTTACGGGTGTGTAGAGCATGAGGATTTTTCTGATTATAGAGATTATCTAGGTATAAAGAAAAGGACCATGTTTGAGACTATAAAATTTATTGATGAGTTTATTACCGAAAATCCTCAGTACAAGCATGCAAATATGATAGGCGGTCACATTTTTACTGGAAGAAAAGCTAGTGATTTAATTGATTTTTTTTCGAGGTTTATTGCTACTCATGTAGAGGAAAAATATGTATGCCTTGCTCATTCTACTAGTCTGTCGGAAGAGGAGGGAACTGATTTGCTGGGAAGTCCATTTATCAGTTTTCCTGATGCTGTAGGCTGGTTAGGATTTTATAGAGAAAAAGTAGACATAAAAAGAGAAATATTAGAGATGTCTTGCTTTAATTTAAGTGAAGACGAAAAAAAACAGGCTGAAGATTTACAGGATTATTATGCTTATAAAAATCGAGAATTGTCCATAGAAATCTGTGGTTTAATAATAAAGTTTTATAAGGAAGTGTTGACTATTTTACAGCCCAAAAAAATTCTAATCGGAACAGACTTAAGACCTGAATACAGATTATTGCTTTATTGCGCAAATAAAATGAATATACCATCTCTTTTTTGGGAATACGGTTGGATTCCTGGCACTATTATGTTTGAACAATGGGGGAATGCTGGCAGGAGTCGCTTCGCAAAGGATCGGACTTTTTTTATAGAACAAGAAAATAATTATACACAGGTGCAACTGGATAATATAAAGAAATATATTATTAATAATAGAATTGATACAGGAATTTTTAATAAAACACCAGGTGATATACAAGAGTTAAAGAAAATTGATCCGACAAAGAAAACTGTTTTTTTAATAGGCAGTAATTCAGAAGATACTGTTAATCCAGACACAGTTTTTTATGAAAAAAACGTTTCTTCAATTTTTAGACGCACTGACGAAATTATATGTGAACTAAACAGAATTTGTAAAAGCAAAGGATACAACTTTGTCTATAAGCCGCACCCAGGAACAAGTACATTAAAAGAAATAAACAAAGATGAAATCAACAAGTCCATTATAGTTGTAAAGGATTATCCAATTGATGATTTAATTAGTTTATGTGATGTTGCTATAAGCCAATATTCTGCAGTAGATTGTAAAGTTCTGTTACATGAAAAACCTCTTATAAGATATGGCAAGTCTATATTAAACTTTGCTGAATGCTCTTATGAATTAAGGGATGAAGACAGTTTAGAAGCAATTCTTGATACAGCAATAAGTAGAGGAGTAACAAATGAACAAAAGCATAATTTTGATATATTGCTAGGTAAACTGCTTTCTAATAATTCTTGGGACAATCAAGTAACTAAGGATATTAGTTATGGCCGGGAATTGAAGGACGATTTTTTTGACTTATGCATTATGTAAAAAATAGGAGTAAAGTTTATGAAAGTTCTTTCAGTGGCCTGGAATGTATTTGGGCAAGAGGATGATAGGCTATATCAATTGAGAAATGGTGGCTCAATTATGATTGCCGACATTTGCGAATATATTGGCAGAAAAGAAGATAGTTATCTTTTTCTAGGAGACAGGAAAATTTCAGAACAAGACTATGGTCATATAAAAATATGCAGTAATGAAAAGTGGCTGCCGGAAGAAAGAACAAAGGACAACATATCTGATTGGCAAGTTGGGTTAGTAAAGTCTTTTAAAGAGCAAGTTAACTATATAAAGCCTGATTATGTATTGGTTCATGGGGCAGGGGAGTTTGCATACAATATCATAAAATATTGCATGGATATTGGTCAGTCCATTTTTTTTGTTTGCCATTTGTATATAGGAAATTCGGGACGTTTTGATGATAAATGCACCCCTTCTCAGTGGGAAAATAGAGTGTGTAGCATTCCTGATTTAAAAATAATTTTTGTCGGTAATGGAATGAAAAAAAGATTTATAAAAGAACATAGAGATGTATCTGAAGAAAATTTATTTGTTGTAGTTAATGGAACTAAGATTAAATATAAACAAAGTAAAGAATCTTCCCTTTTATATTTAAAGGAGGAGGGGAAAAAGATACTAATGTGTTCGGGGTCCTTGCAGCCAAGAAAAAACCAACTACAGTTAGTTGAGGCCTTGAAATATGTTGATAAAAAAATAAGGAATCAGATAAAAATCGTTTTTGTTGGGACAGATTTGACTGGTGGGGATATTCCATCTCAAATTAAAGCAGAGGCCAAGAAAGTTGGAATGGAAAATTCAGTGGTCTATATAGGCTCCTTGCCAGCAGAAAACATGGGTGATATTTATTCTATTGCAGATGGACTGGCAATGACTAGTTTTATAGAGGGGGTCAGTTTGGTAGCACTTGAGGCTTTAGTATATGGAATTCCAATAATTATGTTTAAGGAAAACGAGACTGGGGCAGATGTGTTTGATGAAAAAGCAGTAATTATGGCAAATTCCTATTCAAATCAAGACTTGGCTAAAACTATAGAAATGTGGTTTGGGACTGTTTGGGACGGTGATTATATTAAAGATTATGCAAAGCAATTTTCTATGGAAAGAGTGTCAGAAGATTACGTTAGATTATTATCTGCACAAGGGAAAGCCTAATAAGGAGGAAGAGTAAGTTGAAGAAAAACGTGGCTATTATTGTGTCCTCTCTTACAGGAGGCGGGGCTGAGAGAGTTGCAGGTTATCTATCTGTACAACTTGCCGAAAAATATAATATTTATTTGATTGTGACTTCAAGTGAAACCATTACTTATGATTATAAGGGTACTCTTGTTAATATCAGAGAGTATATGGAAGAAGAAGGACTATTCTATCATGAGGCATTAAGGGGACTGAAAGATAAATATTCCATTGATTGCGCTATAAGTTTTTTGGAACCATGCAATTTTGCAAATATACAATCTGCAGGTGATGAGTTGGTCTTAATTTCGGAAAGATGCGCTCAAAGCCCGACATGTAGGCCGGTCATGGGACATCGTGTAAGAGAATTATATCCTTATGCAGATGGGGTAATATCCTGTGCAGAAGGTGTTAGGTTTGACTTAATAAATAACTATGGCCTTAAGGCTGATGAAGTCAAAACTATATATAATTTTATTGACGTAAAAGGTATTCAAACCAAGGCTGATACTGAATTAGATGGTGATATAAAAAAATTCCTTGGTAATAATAAGTATTTTGTTGCCATTGGACGTCTGGCACCGCAGAAAAACCATATTAGGCTAATAAAACAATTTAAATTGTTAAAAGATGAAAATCCTGATAATGGAGTAAAACTTATTATTAAGGGTAGTGGGGAGTTAGAGGAGGAATTACAAAATCTAATAACTGATTTAGATTTATCCAAAGAAGTGAAAATTCTTTCTTATTCAAGTTCGAGTTTTCAATTGCTAAAAAATGCAGAGGCTTTTGTGCTGGCAAGCAGGTTTGAAGGTCTCCCTAATGTAGTGCTTGAAGCCTTTGCTGTTGGCTGCCCTGTCATCGCTTCAGATTGTCTGTCTGGACCAAGAGAATTATTGGATGATGATAAAGATTACAGTAAAAAATATCTGGAAAACAGGATTGGCAAAAGGGGCATATTATGTCCTGATGTTGAGACTGATAATGATGGCAAAACAAGATTTTTGGCAGACGCAATGGAATTGGTTTTAAATGATGATTATTTAAGAAGTGAATTTATTACTAAGGAAAGGGAATATATAGATAATTATAACCAGGACGAATTATTAAATGGCTGGATAAATGCAATTGAGGCCACCCCTAAAAAAGCAAGAAACATGGGAGATGTTGACACCAAAAGTTTGGACTATGCTGAACGAATATATATTTATGGGGCAGGAATGGTTGGGCATTTTTTCTATGAAAGATTAAAGGGGAAATACAAGATAGAGGCCTTTATTGTTTCAAATAAAGAGGATGTTAAAGACGATGTTATTCCCATAATTACACCTGAAGAAAGGGATTTATCCCAGGGCGCAGCAGTTATCGTAGGAGTTGGATATAAGTACCATGAGGAGATATATAATAAACTTATATCCTTGAACTGTAAAAAAATCGTGTTTCTTAACTAATGGGTAGGTAGAGTGAATGAATGGGTGTAAGATTAACCAACTAGAGACCATTAAAAGACAATGGAAGAAAAAAATTTGTATATTTGGAGCCGGAGAAATAGGAAAGAATCACGCCTACGACTTATTGAGTAAAGCAGGCTTTATAGTGGATTGTTTTTTTGACAACCATGTGGAAGCAAATACAGAAATAACAGGGGGAGCAATAGTAAAGCCCATAGATTTTCTGGAAAATAATCCAGATGAATACTTTGTTTTTGCCTGCATTGGAAATAAATATAAAGACGCCATTGAAGAACAGTTAAAAGCATATAAGGTCAATAATTATCTTTTTATTAATAAGCAATATATAAAAGAATTTTATGAGGAATTAAAAACATCAGATCAAGAGTGGAAAAGTAGATTTGCTGATTATTTGGACGATGAAAAATTTTTAATTAAACAGTTTAAGATTAGAACTGGTTATGAACTAAACCTTGACAAGCCAAAAACCTTTAACGAAAAAATACAATGGTTAAAGGTTAATTATTATAATCCGATGTATACCGAACTGACAGATAAAATTCGGGCTAAAGAAATAGTTGGTAACATTATAGGAAATGAACACATCATTCCAACAATTGGAGTATGGCATTCATTTTCTCAGATTGATTTTTCTACTTTGCCTAAACAGTTTGTTCTTAAATGCAATCACAACTCTGGTGGAGTATATGTATGTAAAGATAAAGAAAAAATGGATGTATTAGAAACTGGAAAACAGTTTGATTCCTGGATGAAAGAGAATTATTACTGGCCTGGTAGAGAGTGGAATTATAAAGATATTAGTCCAAAGATTTTTGCTGAGGAATATATAGAGAATGAAGATGGAAGTTCAATAGACGATTACAAGATATTTTGTTTTGAAGGAAAAGCGAAAGCAATCCAGGTGGATTTTGATAGATTTACAAATCATAGAAGAAACTTATATACAACAGATTGGGATTATATAGATGGCTCAATACTATATCCGAATGATAAAAGTCATATAATTCCTAAGCCTGAAGCCCTTGATAAAATGTTATTCATCGCAGAGAAGTTATCTCAAGGATTTCCTCATGCACGGGTAGATTTGTATTATGTAAATCACCATATATATTTTGGTGAAATTACTTTTTTTCATGGAAGTGGGTATGAAAAATTTACACCACCTGAATTGGGAATAAAATTTGGAAGTTATTTAATACTACCCAATAAGGAGAAATAATGAATTCAAGGATCACATTAGTACAAATAGATAAGGCACAATACCCAAATAAGACTGATTGTTTTAGACCTGATGAAGACTATCCAGAGTATATATTTGCTGGGTGTATATCAAAAGAAAAAAATTATGTATATCGGGGGGTTAGGGAGGCATTTCATTTAAATGGAATGGATAATGAAAACTATGGCTCTGATAAGTGGAACCCCCTAAAGGATACCGTAAAACCTGGTGACAATGTATTAATCAAGCCCAATTTGGTCTTGGATAAAAATGATATTGGTGGAACAGACTGTTTGTACACACAGGCTGCTGTTGTTGCGCCAGTAGTGGATTATGTAATTAAAGCGCTGGAGGGTACTGGAAAAATTGTTATAGGTGATGCTCCTTTGCAGGAGTGTGATTTTGATACATTAATAAGCAATAGTGGATATAAAGAATTAGTGAACTTTTACAAGGAGCAAGGAATAAATATTGAACTAGTAGATTTTAGAAACGTCAAGACTATTGCAAAAGATAATATTCGAACTTTGCGAGAGGCAGAAGGACATGAAGGAAGAATAATTAAACTTGATGATAAGAGTATGTTTAATTCCTTGGACCAGGATAGGATTAGTAGGTTAAGGATAACAAATTATGATCCAAGAATCTTACAATCTCATCATGATGTAAATCACCACGAATATAATGTAGCCAATTATATACTGGACGCGGATGTAGTAATTAACATGCCAAAACCAAAAACTCATAGAAAGGCCGGAGTTACAAGTGCGCTAAAAAATATGGTAGGCATTAATGCTAATAAAGAATTTCTCCCCCATCATACTGTAGGTAGTCAAGAAGAAGGTGGAGATGCATACCCAAATAAGGATGACTATTACTTATATGCCAATCAAGTTTTAGACATTAAAAATGTCTTGACCCATGATGGGAAGTTTGAACAAGCCAAATTGGCAGCAGACTTATACTCCGCACTTAATAAACTTGGGAAAAGAAATGATTCTTTAGGCTACTGGGAGGGCAGTTGGTACGGGAATGATACTATTTGGAGGACAATTGTGGATCTCAATAGGATTTTATTTTTTGCTAATAAAAAAGGAGAGATTTGTGATTCTATCCAAAGGAAATACTTGATAGTTGCAGATATGATTGTGTCGGGAGAAAAGGAAGGCCCACTTATTCCATCCCCAATATATCCAGGTGTAATTGCAGTGGGAGATAATCCTGTTTTGTTTGACAAAGTTATATGCCAACTTATGGGATTTGATTATAAGAAAATACCTTCTGTATCAAATGCCAAAATCCTATTTCCTGATGACAGGGAAGATATTCAAGTGCGTTCAAATAATAAAGCCTGGGATAATGCTTCGTTAGATGGATTGCTCAATAATTCTCTACAGTATCAACCGACTAGTGGATGGGAAGAATGTTTGGGTAACAAATATAAAGATGTATTAGTTACAAGTCTTCAGGAAAGTTCGCAAGAAATATATGTATGGGGCGCAGGGCCCATTGGAAGAAAAACAATAAAGTTATTGTTAGAGAAAAACATAAAAGTCTTAGGAATCTTTGACAATGATCAAGGTAAGAATGGCAAGGAAATCCTATGTGGCATAAAGTGTTTGCTGCCGGAAGATGACTTATCAGGTAAGAAAATACTTATATCAACAAAAATAGAATATGTAAAAGATATTAGCAGACAAATTAGTGAGTCAGGGGGAGAGATAATCGGTGTCTGGAACTAAATTGATAAGTTTTGTAATACCTTTATTTCACGGAGAACATTTTGTTGAGGGACTGTTAAAAATAATAAAGTCTAATGCAAGTAAATTATCTAATTGGGAAGTCGAAGTGGTTTTTGTAAATGATGACCCTAAAGTGGAGTTGAATTTAGCAATAGATGATGGGGAAGTAATAATAAAGGTAATAAATCATAAGACTAACATTGGCATACACAAATCAAGGGTGGAAGGTCTCATGGCTTCCCATGGAGAATTTGTGTGTTTCTTAGACCAAGACGATGTAATTGATAAAGCCTATCTTACATCCCAAACTGACTTGTTAGAGGGTGCAGATGCAGTGGTTTGCAACGGAAGGGCTTATGGAAAGATTATTTATGAAGATGAAAATGTTGCCAAAAAAAAGTTAGGGATTGATTACTTTGTGGAAGGCAATAACGGTATAGCATCGCCAGGTCAAGTATTGATAAAAAGGAAAAGTATACCGGAAACATGGATAAAAGCAAACTTGGATTACAATGGATCTGACGACTATCTGCTTTGGACTATCATGTTGGCAGAAGGTAAAAAGTTTAATTTTAATGATGATGAATTATACATTCACCGTCCAACAGGATTAAATGCTACATTAGATCGAGAGTCAATGAATAAATCCCTGATGGATGTTGCGGGCATCCTATATAAGGAAAAGTATATTAATCAAATGCAAAGAGAAAATCTCATAAGGCTGGCAACTACAGTAGCAGACGATAATTTAACAAAAAAGGATTGGATTTATACACTCTTAAATCAATGGTTTACCTTATATGAAAATGGTTGCAGGGTAGAGGATTATTTTCACAAAAATAATATTTCTTGTATTGCCATTTATGGAATGGGAACATTAGGAAAGCATTTATATAATCAACTTAAGAATACAGATATTTGTATTGAGGCTGTAATCGATAATAGAAAAGAGGTTACCAAGGGATTTGACAATGCATACGACCTAAAAGAGTATTTGGCACAAAATAATAAAGCGGATTATATTGTGATAACCCCAAAGGATTATCAACATATAAAAAATACAATTAGCGAGACATATAAATATACAGCGATACCTATAGAAGGCATGTTAAAGGCAATGGCAGATAAAGATTTTTGGAAAAGCCTTTGATGTTTCATTTCTAGAGAAAGGGTATAAGATGAAGCAAAAAATTGAACTGGAAAATAAATATATACTTATAACTGGCGGAGCAGGATTTATAGGAAGCAACCTAATCATAAGTTTGCTTAGACGCTTCAGTAATATTCATATTATAAGCATTGATTCTATGGCTACAAACAATCCTATACAGTTAAAAGAATGGAGATTGAAATGCATTGAGGACGAAGTTAAAAATCATCCTGAAAGTACATACACTTTTATAAAGGGTAATATTGCTGACGTAGAAACAGTTCAGAATTTGTTTAATAAGTACAATTTTTCTATTGTTGTAAACTTGGCTGCCCAGGCAGGAGTTCGCTATTCTATAAATCATCCAGATACATGCATGGCGTCTAATATCATAGGCTTTTATAATATTATAGAGGCGTGCAGGAAGTCGGGAAACACAAAGCATTTGGTCTATGCCTCATCATCATCGGTATACGGCGGCAGCACAAAAGTACCTTTTAGCGTTGATGATAATGTAGATACTCCAGTGAGTCTATATGCTGCAACAAAAAAGTCAAATGAACTTATAGCCCATAGTTATAGCAAATTGTATAACATACCTTGCACAGGATTAAGATTTTTCACAGTGTATGGGCCAGGTGGAAGAACTGATATGGCCTATTATAGTTTTACCGAAAAACTGGTTCGTGGTGACAAAATTGATGTGTTTAATTATGGGGACTGTCAAAGAGACTTTACCTATATTGATGACATAGTAGAGGGAATAATTAGGGTTATGGGCAGTGCCCCGGAAAAGAAGACGGGAGAAGATGGCTTGCCTATTCCCCCTTATGCTCTATACAACATAGGGGGTGGAAACCCAGAAAACCTGATGGATTTTGTTCATATATTAGCAGATGAACTGATTAGAGCAAAAGTTTTAGACAATGATTTTGATATTGACAAACATGTCAATCTACTTCCAATGCAAGCGGGAGATGTTCCTGTTACATATGCAGATGCAAGTGGTTTGGAAAGAGATTTTGGTTTCAAACCTACAATAGATTTAAGAACTGGATTAAGAAAATTTGCTGAGTGGTACTCTGACTACAACCGAAAGTGAATCTGTGTTATTTAAACAGACAGGAAATTAGTATGGAAAAACTATCTATAATAGTTCCGGTTTTTAATAAAGAGAATTATTTAAAAAAAACTATAAACAGTATTTTATCTCAAACCTATACGGATATTGAATTGATACTCATAGACGATGGCTCTACTGATAAGTCTAGAAATATATGTGATGATTTTTCTTTGCTAGATAATCGCATCAAAGTTTATCATCAAAAAAACAGGGGATCTAGAATAACAAGAATTGTGGGAGTGCAGAAAGCCACTTCGAAATATGTGGCATTTGTAGATGCTGACGATTGGATTGAAGCGGACACATTTGAGAAATTGATGAAGGCTGTGGCGGAGCACCATGCAGATATTACTACGGGGGCCTATGTGATAGATACAGAGGATGGAATTAAGGATAAGTTTAATTATTCTAAAGAACTAATGCTTGATTCCCATGCCGGGCTAATTGAACTGTTTTCTGGGGAAAAATTTAATTGGTCCATGTGTAATAAAGTATATAAAAAATCCCTATTTAGTAAGATAGATATAACAGAACTTTCTGATGAGAGTTATGGAGAGGATACTTATTTTAATTATATAGTTTTTAGAAAATCAAAAAATATTTTTTATACTCCTAATTTTGGATATCATTATGTGTATAGAAAAAATAGTTTGATGAATAGTTCTTTTTGTAAGAGACGATTCGTATATATTAAACAGTGGAAAGATATTATAGAAGACTGTGGTAAAAGAGGAGAAGAAGAAACTGCCAATGTAGTTATTCAATTGTTACTGACAGAGGGTATGAGTATTGTAGATAAAGCATATGAAATATATGGCAGGGACGATAGTGACGTTCGATATTTCATGAATCTGATTTATGATTTTGCCAGTATTACCCCTGGGCAGGAAAGATTATGCAAGCAGATTTCATGGAAAAAGAGAACTACTGTAGAACTAAAAGAACTTTACCTTAACAGAGACCTTGAATTAAAGGAAGCCTTAATGGGCAATTCAAAAATTTACATCTATGGAGCAGGTAAAATAGCTAATGAAGTGGCTTCGTTTTTAGAAGACAAAGGCTTAGATTATAGCCCGATAGTATCTAAGTCAGAGGGAAATATATTTAGAAATAAGTTAGTTAAAAATTATAGAGATGTGGATATAAATCAAAATGATATATTGATTTTAGCCCTTTCTGAAAAGAATAAAGAGGAAGTTGAAAAGACAATAAATCCCATAGGACGTGTCTTGGATTTTGGGAAATATAGTAGTTTATATTAGTAGTATAAACAGCACATATAAAATTGATTGAAAGATAATTTGCCTATGAAAGTTTCAGTACTAGTACCAATCTACAATGTATCTAAATATCTGGATAAATGTCTTGAGTCCTTGCATCAGCAATCTTTGCAAGATATGGAGATATTATGTCTAAATGATGGCTCTACTGATAATAGTCTGCAGATTATCAATAGATATGCTAGCCTTGATTCAAGATTTAAAGTAATTGATAAACAAAATACCGGCTATGGGGATACTATTAATGTAGGTTGCTCCAAGGCCACTGGGCAATACATAGCCATAGTAGAAAGCGATGACTATGTAGAAACTAACATGATGGAAAAACTGTATGACAAAGCGATTTCCACAAATGCAGATATTGTAAAATCTTCTGGCGTATATTTTTTCAGTGACGAATCAGAGACTGTTGCCCCAAGAAATATAGTGACAAATATTCCTTTTGACAAAGTGATAGATACCTATGACTTTCCAGCAATATTTCTTACTATGCCAACTATTTGGACCGCTTTATATAAAAGAGAAATGTTGACTAATAATGGAGTGAAACTGAATGATACACCAGGAGCGTCATTTCAGGATGTATCCTTTTTGTTTCAAGCATATTCATATGCTAGAAGACTGGTGGTATTGCCAGAGTCGTATTATCACTATAGACAATCTAATCCTTATGCCTCATCCCAATATTCAAATAAACTAACAAGATTAACTACAGAGTTTTCTTATACTGAGAAATGTGCAGAAAAAATTGGGACAGACATAATAAAACAAATATACAATAGGTTTGTTTTTATGCATTTATTGGCAAATTATAATGATGCTCCTCCAAATACTCAATTAGGTTTTTTAGTAGAATTGCAGTATCATGCAAAAAAATGTATAGAGTATGGCTGTCTTGACCCTAAATATTGGGATCAGGACGCAATTAATATTTTAAATGAAATAGTAGAAAATAGAGATAACTTTTTTGAAAGAACAAAGAAAAAAATATTTGATGAACGCCTGCAGCAATTAAGTATTAACTGCGAAGCGGAGGCATTGGGAATACTTGAAACTATAAAGAAGGAGTCCCATGTGTATCTATATGGTGCAGGTGAGATTGGAAGAGAAATATTAGGAATCATCCTGAAACTAGGCATTGATAAGAATAATATATCTTTTCTCGTTTCCAATTCAAATGATAACCCGGAGTGTATAGATGGGGTATCAATAATGGAAGTAGATAAAGTCCCGCAAGGGGAACGGCATCACTTAGTTATTGCTACGGTAAAAGAATCTGACCAATATACAGTTCTATTAACATTAACGGGGTTTGGCTTTAATAAAAATATTTATTTGACTAAGAAAATTAGAAGTGAATTGCTTAAGATAAATTAATTATGAGAAGTAGCATATAGGGCATAGCAAAATAATGGAAAAACGAAAAAACCAAGGGCAAGAATTAGTTGAAGAATTTATTACAGGCCTATACAGGTGGTATCCTTTTAGGCCTGGTAAAAGTGGGCTCTATGTGGGAACAGATGATAGGATTTCATCTATGCTGAAGGAGTATAAAAAACTCGATTTGAGGATTTGCAGCCTGGAGGAAGTTGGTAATTTTAATAAGCAGTTTGACTATATTATTTTACAGCCAGATACAGTTGAAAAATCGAGAGATTTAAAGGAACTGCTAGAACTATGCCATAAAAACTTGGCAGAGTCAGGCGGCCTTCTTTTTTCTGTAAATAATCGGCTTGGAATCAGATATTTCTGCGGAGACAGGGACCCTTACACAGACAGGATTTTTGATGGTTTAGAGGATTACATCAGGGCATATGGCAATCCCAACAATCTATTTGAGGGTAGGTGCTATGATGGAGCCCAGGTGGCAGGTGTCCTTGAAGAAATTGGATTTTTAGGTCGGAGAAGATACTCTGTTTTCCCTGATTTGGAGAATCCAACCCACATTTTTGCAGATGGATACATTCCAAATGAGAATTTGAGAAGTAGGGTATTTGCCCAGTACAACTACCCTCAGTCAGTATTTCTTGAAGAAGAAAATTTGTGGCAGGGTATGATTGAAAACGGAATTTTTCATGCCATGGCAAACGCTTTTCTCTTTGAATGTAAGAAAGAAAAAGCAAATATGTCAGATGCTTTGCAGGTTACCAATTCTCTGGATAGAGGACCCGAAAAGGCTATGATTACCGTTATTCATGAAGGTGATAAGGTGACAAAAGAGCCTGCTTATATTGAGGGATACAATCAGATTGAGGCCCTAACTGCTAACACAGAAGAGTTAAAAGCACGGGGAATCCCAGTAGTAAGTGGCACACTGGAAAATCATATCTACACAATGCCTTTAATCCATGCAAAAACTGG
>JAIKWH010000011.1 GCA_024684955.1 Pseudobutyrivibrio sp. | reverse complement strand
GCAGCCCAAAACATCTGCCTATTCACTGGTTTTGCAATAGTCAGTATTCCATATTTTTCTACTGCTTCAAGTGTAGCCTCGAATATCTCTTCCTTTACAAAAAGGATAACCTGACATAGGTTTTTGGACGCTATATCAATAGCCAGGCTGATGGCGTTTCCGTTTTTCATGGGAGCGTTTACAATGCAAATGTCATATTCATCATCTATAAACGCTCTTCTTCCACTATCAGAATCCTTTACAGTCCTGATATAGTCAAAGCCATTCTGCCTCAGGAAACTTTCATAATATTCCAGGCCTTTTGGAGCATCACATACAATTAATGCTTTTTCCATATATGGCTCTTACTCCCTCGAAAACTCCCTGCTTCTGATTTCATCCAAAAATCTTGAAACTATAGGACTGTTAATGTCCTTTATAAATTTGCTGCTACGGCCGAAATCTACCGCCTCGGAAATTGATGCAGGCAACTGCTGCAAATCCATAATCTCCTGCTCTGACAATAGTTTTATAGCCTTTTCCTGTGGCTTTGGCAGTGTCTCTTTATTCTTTATACCAGCAAGACCTGCCTGTATAACCATGGCATAGGCTAGATATGGGTTGATTTCTGAGTCAGGAGACCTGAGGACAAAACCATCCTTTTTTCCCATAACCTCAGGCACACGAATTAGGCGGGAAGAATTTTGAGAGGACCAGGTAATATATTTTGGAGCCTCATTCTCGCCAAAACGCAAATATGATTCCTTGGTGGTGTTCAGGAAAATTGTAATGTCCTTCATGCGGTTTAAGACACCAGCCATAAACTGCTGCACCATCTCAGGATTTGTATCCTCCAAATTCATGCCAGCCTGCTGGAGCCTGAATTTCAGATGGAGTCCGTTTCCACTCTTGCCCTCCAATGGTTTAGGGGAGAATGAAGCGTAAACCCCATTTCTTGCAGCAATAGATGTAACAACATTTTTGTAGGTGATAAAATGCTCTGCTGAGCCTAGGGCATCATCCCCCTTGAAATCTATTTCATTCTGGCCAGGGCCTGCCTCATGGTGGGAGGTGACAGGATGAAGACCCATCTCCTCAAGGCATAGGCAAATCTCACGGCGGATGTTTTCCCCACGGTCGAGGGGAGCAATATCAAAATATCCACCATTGTCCCAAGGAATGTTGGTAGGATTGCCGTCCTCGTCAGTTTTGAATAGGTAAAACTCAGACCGGATTGCCACCCTAACAGAGAATCCCAAGGCCTTGCACTCTTTTAAAGTATCCTTGAGGAATCGCCTAGCATCATAAGGGAATGGCTTGCCATCCCTGGTTACAATGTCACAGTAAAATCTGATAACACCGCCCTGCTGAGGCCTCCAAGGCAGGGTATTTAAGGTGGCAGGATCAGGCAAAAGCAAAAGGTCCTGATATACTGGGTCCTCAAACCCATTTATCCTAAAGGAATCAAAGCCAATCCCCACATCAAATGCAGTCTCCAACTCCTCAGGCATAATAGAAACATTTTTATGCACCCCAAATATGTCGCAGAAGGCCAGACGTATAAACTTTACGTCATTGTCTCTCACATATTCCAGTGCTTCCTCTTTTGTATATCCTGCCATAATAATATCCTTCCTAAAGAAATACTCTTAATGAATTATGTTTTTTATTTTACCCTATTGCTTACTCAGAGAAAAGTAATTCTGAATAGATTGGGAATGGCCAGTAGTCCTCATCTACCAATTGCTCTAGAGCATCAGCGCTGGCCCGGACCTTGTCCATATCTGGGATGATTGTGTCATGGTAGTAATTCATTGCATCCCAAGGATCATCAGGCACCTTGTCCATATCGCTAGCCAGTTTCTGGTTGTCTTTCATCATGGTGTCAGTGAGAATTGCAACCTCTTTGGAGGTATCTGTCTCGTATGCTGTCACGCAGCCGGCAGCCTTGAGATTAGCCATGCGGATAGACAATTCTCCAGCATATGCAGATACTGCAGGCATAATCTGGCGGCGGGCCATATCAAGCATTGTGCGAGCCTCGATGGCAATCTTTGCACCGTAAGTCTCTGCATGGATGTTTGCTCTGGCAACCAATTCTTCCTCTGTATATACTCCGTTGTTTACATACAGGTCGATAGCCTTTTTAGATGCATAGTGTGGGAGAGCATCTGCTGTAGAAACCAAGTTTGCCAGGCCCCTCTTCTTTGCCTCCTTTACCCATGACTCATCATAACCATTGCCATTAAAGATAATTCTCTGGTGCTTGGTAAATGTTTCCTGGATTAATTTTTGCAGGTCTGCATCAAAATTCTTTGACTTTTCCAGTTTGTCTGCAAATTCTGCCAACTCCTGGGCCATAATTGTGTTGAGAGCAATGTTTGGACCAGAGATTGACTGAGAGCTGCCCAGCATTCTAAACTCAAACTTGTTTCCTGTAAATGCCATTGGGCTTGTTCTGTTTCTATCTGTTGTATCCTGAGAGATTGTAGGAAGTACATCCACACCAATCTTTAATTTCTTCTTTCCACCATCCTGGTATGACTTGCCTTTGATAATTGACTCAACAATGGCATTTAACTCATCTCCCAAAAAGATAGAGATAATTGCTGGAGGTGCCTCCTGGGCTCCTAATCTGTGGTCATTTCCTGCTGATGCAACGGTGCATCTGAGTGTTTCCTGATATTCATCAACACCCTTTACAAAGGCTGCCAAAAAGAGTAAAAATTGGGCGTTCTGGGAAGGAGTATTGCCAGGCTTTAAAAGGTTTTTGCCTGTGTCTGTGCCCAGTGACCAGTTGTCATGTTTACCTGATCCATTGACACCATCAAATGGTTTCTCATGCAGGAGGCAGACAAATCCATGTCTTTCAGCCACCTTTTTCATCATGTCCATAACAAGCTGGTTTGAGTCGCATGCTGTATTGGCATCGGAGAATACAGGTGCCATCTCGTGTTGAGAAGGTGCTACCTCATTATGCTTGGTTTTAGATAGAACGCCCAGTTTCCAGAGCTCATTATCCAAGTCTTCCATGTAAGCTGCTACCCTAGGTTTCAGCTGACCGAAATAATGATCCTCCAATTCTTGCCCTCTTGGAGGCTTGTTGCCAAACAGAGTACGACCTGTCATTCTCAGGTCTTCTCTCAGTTTGTACAACTCTTTATCTACAAGGAAATATTCCTGCTCTGGTCCACACTGGGCTGTTACCCTGTTTGTCTCCTCATCCCCGAATAATCTAAGGATTCTGATAGACTGTTTTGAAACAGCATCCATAGATCTAAGGAGAGGTGTCTTCTTATCCAAGGCCTGGCCTGAATAAGAAAGAAAAATTGTTGGGATATAAAGTGAGTTATCTTTTACAAAGGCGAAAGATGTAGGATCCCATGCTGTATATCCTCTTGCTTCAAATGTGGCGCGCAAACCACCTGATGGAAATGAAGAAGCATCTGGCTCACCTTTTATCAGTTCCTTGCCAGAAAACTCCATATCAATTTTTCCGCCCCCGATTGGGTTTATAAATGAATCATGTTTTTCTGCTGTTACATCTGTCATTGGCTGGAACCAGTGGGTGAAATGGGTTGCTCCCTTTTCCATTGCCCACTGCTTCATAGCCTGAGCAATTTCATTTGCTGTAGAAAGTTCCAGTGGAGTTCCGTCACATGTAGACTTTTTCCAAGCCTTGTAACTTGCCTCTGAAAGTCGCTCCTTCATTGTCTCCTCGTTGAAGACATAGCTACCAAATAGTTCTGGTAAATGTAATGATTGTTCCATAATTATTTCCTCTCTTTCTTTTATTTACCTGATTCTCCATAGTTTGCCAAAACTCTTGCAGATGGGTCCTTTACATCACAGCCCTCCCACTCTTTGTTTGGCATCCAAAAATCTTTTATCATATGAGCCTGACCTGGATAGTAGGTCTCAAAGATTTCCCTATACAGCAGGCTCTCCTTTGTAAAAGGCATGCAGTAGCTGTACTTTTTACGTTTCATCTCAAATTCTTGGTCTGTATATTTTTCATTAGCATATTCTTTTAAGTCATCCACCATGCTGTGTCCAACTGCATCCGAGAATGCCGCCTTCTGCCTAAAGAGAATGTCTTCCGGCAACAAGAAATCTTTTTCAAAGGCGTGGCGCAGCAGGTATTTACCCATGTCATACTTGTTTAACTTAATCTCCGGGTCTATGGCCATTACATACTTTACAAATTCTGTATCACCAAATGGGACTCTGGCCTCTAGGCTGTTGGCGCTGATACATCTGTCCGCCCTTAAAACGTCATACATGTATAATTCATCTACTCTCTTTTTAGCCTCATCCTGAAAGGCCTCAGCGCTAGGGGCAAAGTCTGTATATTTGTATCCAAAGAGTTCGTCTGATATTTCTCCAGTCATGAGAACTCTTACATCTGTATTCTCGTGAATCCACTTGCAGCATAGGTACATACCCATGCTGGCTCTGATTGTTGTAATGTCCCATGTTCCAAGGAGTTTTATAACATTAGGCAGTTCTCTAATTACATCCTCCTTTGTCATAAAGACTTCTGTGTGATTTGACCCAATAAAATCTGCCACCTTTCTGGCATATTTCAAATCTATGGCATCCTCTTCCATACCTATTGCGAAAGTCCTGATTGGTTTACCCTGGCCCATCAGTTTTGCTGCCACTGCACAAACAAGGCTGGAATCCAGCCCGCCTGATAGCAAAAAGCCAAGTGGGGCATCGGCGCACAATCTATTTTTAATTGAATCGATCAGCCTATCGTGAATTTCCAGACACGCCTCCTCCACATCACAAGTTTTGTATGACTCGACCTGTGTTAAATCAATATATTTATGAAATTCTCCCTCCAAATAATAGTGTCCCGGTGGAAATGGTTTTATCTCCTTGCAAAGCCCCTGAAGTACACATGCCTCTGAGGCAAAGATAATTCCACCATCCTCCAACTGACCATAGAATAATGGCCTGATTCCTATTGGGTCCCTTGCAGCAATGAGAGTTTTTCTCTTGGAATCATAGATGCAAAGTGCAAACTCGCTGCCAAGGACAGGAAACATATCTGTTCCCATCTCCTCATAGAGGGGCAATATTATTTCGCAATCAGAATCAGATTTGAAGGAATAGCCTTTTTCTTTAAGGCCATCCCTCAAGGTCTGAAATCCGTAAATTTCTCCATTGCAGACAAGCACATTGCCATTTAAATTAAAGGGCTGCATCCCCTCCTTTGTCAGTCCCATGATAGCCAGTCTGTGAAAGCCCATATATCCCCCCGGAATCTTTACAAAATCTGACATGTCTGGGCCTCTTGGAATTGTTCTATCAAAGTTTTCTATTAGTTTTTCTTTTGGGATGCTAGAAGTCACAACCCCCATAATTGAACACATATGCTTGTTTACCTTTCTGAAATTTAATTTTTTATTCTACATCCTGTAAGGCCATAGGTCCTTCCTCACCTGTACGAACCTTAATAACCTGAGCCACGTCGTAAACGAAAATCTTTCCGTCTCCAATATGTCCTGTGTAAAGGGTTCTCTTGGCTGTTTCAATGACCTTCTCCACAGAGATCTTTGAAATGATTACCTCTACCTTTACCTTTGGAATCAGAGTTGCATCAACCACTGCTCCTCTGTATCTTTCTGTAGAACCCTTCTGCACTCCACATCCCATGACCTGGGTCATGGTCATTCCTGTTACACCCAGGTCATTTAGGGCTCTCTTTAATGCATCAAATTTTGATAGACGACATACAATAGTTACCTTATGCATCTGGGCTGGGCTATCTACTGCTGTCTGTCTTACCACCTTGACTGCTGCATTCTGCTGGAAAATAGTTGCTTCATCGTACTCTGAAATACCAAGATCTGTATTTTCATTTACCTCTACAGTCAGGTCATTTGAATCCATGATTGAGAATCCTGCATAAGCACTTGTCAGTCCATGCTCTGAGATATCAAGACCTGCAATTTCCTCCTCAGCTGTTACCCTAAGACCAATTGTCTTTTGGATGAGTTTGAAAGTAAGGAAGATTGATATTGCTGTAAATCCTGCTGTTGCCAGCATTCCCCATATCTGAATTCCAAGTAATTTAAAGCCTCCTCCATAAAAAAGACCAAGCATAGGATTTCCTGCTGCATCTACAAGAGAATATGTAGGTGTTGAATCTGTTGCAAATAGACCTACTGCAATTGTTCCCCAAATACCATTTATCATGTGGACCGCCACTGCTCCAACTGGGTCATCAACATGAATCAGGTTGTCGCAGAACCAAACGCCAAAAACTACCAAAAGTCCGGCAACTGCACCGATAAGTGTTGCACCGAGACCATCTACTACGTCGCATGGGGCTGTGATGGCTACAAGGCCTGCAAGAGATGCATTTAGGCACATAGAAATATCTGGACTGCCGTATCTTACCCAAGTAAAGACCATGCATACTACTGTTGCTATAGCAGGAGCGATTGTTGTTGTTACAAAAATTGAACCAAGCTGGTCGATATTTGTTGCTGCTGCACCATTGAATCCATACCATCCAAGCCAGAGAATAAATACACCAAGTTCTCCAAGTGGAAGGTTATGTCCTGGGAATGCATTTACCTTTATTACCTTGCCATCACTGTTTCTAGTAAACTTTCCAATACGTGGTCCAAGAATTGCTGCCCCGATAAGAGCACAGATACCGCCAACCATATGAATACAGTTAGACCCAGCAAAATCGTGGAATCCAAGTTGTGCAAGCCATCCGCCGCCCCAGGTCCAATGGGCTTCAATTGGATAAATAATGCCTGAGATTATTGCTGAATAAATACAATATGAAATAAACTTTGTTCTCTCAGCCATGGCTCCAGAAACAATAGTTGCTGTTGTAGCACAGAATACCAGGTTGAATATAAAGTTTGACCAGTCAAAAGTCCCATAGGATGTGAATATATCAAAACCAGGTTTTCCAATGAATCCCATCCAGTCCTCACCTAGGAAAAGTCCAAATCCAATGAGAATAAAGGTTACTGTTCCAATGCAAAAATCCATAAGATTTTTCATCAAAATGTTTCCGGCATTCTTTGCTCTTGTAAATCCTGTCTCAACCATGGCAAAGCCAGCTTGCATCCAGAATACCAAGGCAGCGCCAATCAAAAACCAGACGCCGAACACGTTGTCTTGTATACTTGTTAAAATTTCTTCTGTCATATATTTTTCCTCCTTTTTAGCAATGCTATATAAAAAAGCGCCGATTGGGCGGACGTCACACCCAATCAGCGCCATTGCTGACTTGCTACATATTTGAATATCCCATGAGGTATTCATCTACCTCTCTAGCACAGGACCTGCCCTCTGCTATGGCCCACACAACCAGGGATTGGCCCCTGTGCATGTCTCCTGCTGTAAATACCTTGGCCTGATTTGTTTTATATTTTTCAGGCTCAGTGGCAACTACATTTCTATCAGTGAGGCCTACCTCAAAGGCCTTGGCTGTGTAATCTTCACAGCCTACGAAACCTGCTGCAATTAGCAAGAGATCACATTTGATGGTCTTTTGGCTTCCCTCTACTTCCACCATCTTACCTGCCTCAAACTTTACTTTTACAGTTTTGATCTCAGTCAACTTGCCCTTCTTTGACACAAGTTCTTTTACAGTTGTTTCGTATACTCTTGGGTCTGACCCAAATACCTCTATGGCCTCCTGCTGACCGTAATCTGTCTTTAGGACCTTTGGCCACTCAGGCCAAGGGTTGCTGGATAGGCGTTCCTCCGGTGGCTTTGGCATCATCTCCAATTGGATGACTGATTTTGCCCCCTGCCTGATACAGGTGCCCAGACAATCATTTCCAGTATCGCCACCTCCTACAATGACTACATTTTTATCCACTGCAGATACATTTTTATAGTCTTGTAAGATATGCTTTGTATTATCTGTTAGAAAATCTACTGCATAATATATGCCTTTTGTCTCCTCTGACTTTTCCACTGCCAGTTTTCTCGCCTTCTTTGCTCCACAGCAAAGCACAATGGCATCAAACTCTGCATCCAATTCCTTGGCTGTAACGTCTACTCCAACATTGACATTCGTTTTAAAAACTACACCCTCATCCTCCATGAGTTTTCTTCTGCGGGCTATGACCTTTTTGTCCAGTTTCATATTAGGGATGCCATACATGAGGAGTCCGCCAATGGCATCCTCCCTCTCAAATACTGTAACAAGATGTCCCCTGTGATTGAGTTGGTCTGCCACTGCCAGTCCTGCCGGACCTGAGCCTACAACAGCCACCTTTTTCCCACTTCTAACGGCTGGAATCCTAGGCTTCATATAGCCCTTTTCAAAGGCCTTTTCGATAAGGTAAAGCTCGTTGTCATGGACTGTAACACTGTCCCCATCCTTGCCGTTGATGCAAGCCTTTTCACAGAGTGCCGGACAAACTCTTCCAGTAAATTCTGGAAAATTGCTGGTCTTTAGCAGTCTGCTAAGTGCGTGTTCTAAATGATTGTGATAAATCTCATCATTCCACTCTGGGATAAGATTGTTTAGTGGACATCCTGTTACCATGCCCTTTAATTTTATTGCCGACTGGCACATTGGCACGCCACAATTCATACATCTGGCTGCCTGCTCTATCCTCTCTTGGTCGTCTAACACATCATGAAACTCATCAAAGTTTTTGATGCGGTCCAAAGGAGAAATGCATTTATTTTCTTTTCTCTCATATTCAAGAAAACCTGTTGGCTTACCCATGATTATTTCTCCTTACACTGCTGTTGATGAAGGCCGACTGCCTGCCACTTCTTTTGATAAACCTGCTATCTCCTTGAATGCTTCCAATTCTGCATTCTCGTGGCTGATGCCCTGCTCCTCATATCTGCTGATTGCTACTAATACTTTTTGATAATCGTTTGGAACTATCTTTTTAAAGTGAGGCAGGTAATCTTCAAAGTTTGAAAGGATTTCCTTGCCCAGTTCTGATTTGGTTTCCTTTACATAGTCTGACAAGATATCTTTCAATTCCTGAACATCATACTTTTCTGCCACTTCCTGCATTTTGACCATGTCCTTGTTGATTCTCAGGTAAAGGGTGTGATCCATATCCAAGACATAGGCGATGCCGCCGCTCATACCTGCTGCAAAGTTTTTGCCTGTCATACCAAGGACAACTGCCTTGCCGCCAGTCATATACTCCAGACCATGGTCTCCGCATCCCTCTACTACTGCTGTGGCGCCAGAATTTCTGACACAGAATCTCTCTCCAGCCACGCCGCACACATAGGCCTTTCCTGATGTTGCCCCGTATAGGGCTACATTGCCTATGATGATATTTTCTGAGGCCTTAAACTTGCTGTTTTCCGGTGGGACAACCACCAGTTTTCCTCCGGAGAGGCCTTTGCCAAATCCGTCGTTTGCATCTCCAAATAGTCTAAGGGTCAGTCCCTGTGGAATAAAGGCTCCAAAGGACTGTCCGCCGCCACCATGGCAATTGACAACAAAGTTATCTTCCTTGAGATTCTCTCCGCATTTTTTCAATACCTCTGAGCCAAGGATTGTTCCTACAGTTCTATTTGTAGAAGAAACAGTGATTGTCTCTTCCTGCTTCTTTTTCTCTTGGATTGCCTTCTTAAACTTTGGTAAAAGTACTGCCTCGTCCACAGTTTTCTCCAGTTCAAAGTCATATACGCTTTTGGCATCAAAATGTCTTTTGTCCACATTTGCGTATGACCTATCAATGATTTTGGTCAGGTTAACCATCTCGGCCCTGTCTGTAATCTGCTGGTCTTTTACCTTGAGGCAATCGCATCTTCCAACCATTTCCTCTATTGTCCTAAATCCAAGACTTGCCATTATTTCTCGCATTTCCTGGGCAATAAATTCCATGAAATTCATTACATATTCTGGCTTGCCACAGAACCTCTTTCTCAGGGTCTCATTCTGAGTAGCCACACCAAATGGACAGGTGTCCATGTTGCAAACTCTCATCATCATACAGCCCATAGTAACCAGTGGGGCTGTGGCAAATCCGTATTCCTCTGCTCCTAGCAAGGCTGCTATAACCACATCCCTGCCAGACATCAGCTTGCCATCTGTCTCTATTACCACCCTGTCTCTCAGGCCATTCTCAATGAGGGTCTGATGAGCCTCCGCCAGGCCTAACTCCCAAGGGAGTCCTGCATTGTGGATTGAGCTGGCTGGTGCCGCTCCGGTACCTCCGTCGTATCCAGAGATCAGAATCACCTGGGCTCCTGCCTTTGCTACACCTGAGGCAATTGTTCCAACTCCCGCCTCAGATACCAGTTTTACAGAAATCCTTGCATCCCTGTTGGCATTCTTTAAATCGTATATCAACTGGGCCAAATCCTCGATAGAATAAATATCATGGTGAGGTGGTGGTGATATAAGGGATACACCTGGTGTTGAATATCTGGTTTTTGCAATCCATGGGTATACCTTTTTGCCTGGCAAATGGCCACCCTCTCCCGGCTTTGCGCCCTGGGCCATCTTTATCTGAATCTCCTCTGCGGATGCCAGGTATTTTTCTGTTACACCAAATCTGCCTGATGCAACCTGTTTAATCTTTGAATTTTTCTCGGTGCCCAGTCTCTCAGGTCTCTCTCCACCCTCCCCGGTGTTGGATTTGCCCCCTAGTCTATTCATGGCAATAGCCATGCACTCGTGGGCCTCCTGAGAAATAGAACCATAGGACATGGCACCAGTTTTAAATCTCTTTACAATCTCTGATACTGGCTCAACCTCATCTATATCGATTGGATCATTCTTTGGATCAAAGGTAAGGAGACCTCTAAGTGTGTGTGGAATATTGTCATCCACCATCTTGGTGTATTCCTTAAACCTGCTGTAATCCCCCATCTGAGTCGCCTGCTGCAGAGCCACAATTGTGTTTGGATTGTATAGGTGGTCCTCCTTGTCCTGGCCGCTTCTCAGCTTGTGGAAGCCAACGCTGTCCAGAGAGGTGTTGAGACCTAGTCCCAAAGGATCAAAGGCGTGGTCATGTCTAAAGGCAAGACCCTCTGCAATCTCCTCCAAACCTATTCCACCAACCCTGCTAACAGTGCCGGTGAAATATTTGTCGATTACCTCTTTGCCCAGTCCAATCGCCTCAAAAATTCTGGCTGACTGGTAAGACTGTAGGGTTGAGATACCCATCTTTGCAGCAATCTTTACGATGCCACCTAGTATTGCCTTGTTGTAATCTGCAATTGCTGTATGGTAATCCTTGTCCAGGATTCCTATATCAATCAGCTCTGCTATGCACTCGTGAGCCAAATATGGGTTTATTGCTCTGGCTCCAAATCCCAGCAAGCATGCCATCTGGTGTACATCTCTTGGCTCTCCGCTTTCCAGGATAAGTGATACTGCAGTCCTCTTCTTTGTCCTAACCAAATGCTGCTCCACCGCTGATACTGCCAGCAATGATGGGATAGCCACATGGTTTTCATCAATTCCCCTGTCGGAGAGAATGATGATGTTGTATCCTGCTGCATATGCCCTATCAACACTGATACAAAGTTGGTCCAGGGCCTTCTCCAGACCAGTGTTGTTGTAATACAAAATTGAAATAACCTTTGTCCTAAATCCTGGCTGGTCCAAAGATTTAATCTTCATCAAATCTACTCCAGTAAGGATTGGGTCGTTTACCTCCAGGACCCTACAGTTTTTACCCTGCTCCTCCAATAGATTTCCATCAGAGCCGATGTATACTGTAGTATCTGTTACTACCTTTTCTCTCAGAGAATCAATTGGTGGATTAGTAACCTGGGCAAAGAGCTGTTTGAAATAGGAAAACAGCGGCTGGTGCTTTTCTGAAAGAACTGCCAGCGGAACATCATGTCCCATGGATGCTGTTGCCTCCACACCGTTTGTTGCCATTGGGAGAATGCCGTCCTTTACATCCTCGTATGTATATCCAAAGGCCTTGTAGAGCCTGTCTCTCATCTCCTGAGTATGGTCTGGAATCTTTTTGTTAGGAATCTTTAAATCCTTTAGGTGCAAAAGGTGCTGGTCCAACCATTCTCCATATGGCGCCTTGTTGGCATAATAGTTTTTGCACTCCTCATCTGTGACAACCTTCTTTTTCTTGGTGTCTACCAGCAGGATTCTGCCTGGCTCTAATCTTGCCTTTTTTACAATGTGATCTGGCTCTATGTCCAGGACACCTACCTCTGATGCAAGAATGAGTCTGCCATCATCTGTAATGTAATATCTGGATGGTCTCAGTCCATTTCTATCTAGGGTGGCACCTACCATATCTCCATCCGAAAAAATAATTGCTGCTGGGCCATCCCATGGCTCCATCATGGTGGCATAGTAGTGATAGAAATTCCTCTTGTCTTCCTTCATGAAATGGTTATGTTTCCATGGCTCAGGAATAAGCATCATGAGGGAAAGTGGAAGGTCAAGGCCATTCATGTAAAAGAATTCCAATGTGTTATCCAGCATTGCTGAATCTGAGCCATTGTTGTTTACCACTGGAAGAATCTTTTGAGCCTCCGCCTGCAAGAGGGCTGAGTCCATTGTCTCCTCCCTGGCCAGCATTCTATCTATATTGCCCCTAATTGTATTAATCTCACCATTGTGGGCAATCATCCTGTATGGATGGGCCCTCTCCCAACTTGGGGTTGTGTTTGTGGAGAATCTCGAGTGTACGACAGCGATGGCAGTCTTGTAATCCTGGCTCTGCAAATCATCGTAGAATGCTCTGAGCTGTCCTACGAGAAACATTCCCTTGTATACAACAGTCCTAGAAGAAAGGGAGCAGATATAAGTATCCTCAGAACTTTGCTCAAACTCTCTTCTTGTGACGTAAAGTTTTCTATCAAAATCGATTCCCTTTTTAAGGCCGCTTGGCTTTCCAATAAATGCCTGCATGATACATGGCATGCAATCCACTGCCACCTGACCCAAAATCTCCGGATGGGTAGGAACCTGTCTCCAGCCCAGAAAAGTCATACCATTCTTTTCTGTCATGAGTTCAAACATTCTCATGGCAAAGGTTCTCTTTAATTTGTCCTGTGGAAAGAAAAACATGCCGAGGCCATATTCCCTTTCAGCCCCCAGACTGATTCCTGCTTCCTTTGCTGCAGTCTTAAAAAAAGAATGCGATATCTGAAGGAGGATTCCAACGCCATCACCTACTTTACCTGTGGCATCTTTTCCGGCGCGGTGTTCCAGTTTTTCTACTATAGTCAAGGCATCATCCAAGACTTTATAGTCTTTGTGACCATCTATATTTACTACTGTGCCGATTCCACATGCATCGTGCTCTACTTCGTTGTATAGCATTACTGATCCTCCTGTTTTTTAACGAAAAAAGGCGCTTAGAGACCTAAATCTCTAAGCGCCTTTGCTTATTTATGTGCTATATTAAACTTTTGTTTTTTCTCTGTCAACTAGAAATTTACATTTAATTTTTACCCTTGGCTGCACCTACCAATCCAACAAAAAGTGGATGTGGTCTATCAGGTCTGCTCTTAAACTCAGGATGGAACTGAACACCTACGTAAAAGTCATTTTGAGCCACTTCCACTGTCTCCACTATGTACTCGTCAGGTGATGTACCACTAATGGTAAGACCAGCATCCTCCAAGACTTGTCTGTAGTCATTGTTAAACTCATATCTGTGTCTGTGGCGCTCAGAAATATCCTGACTGCCATAGCATTTGTAGATCTGGGTGCCCTTCTTTAACTTGCATGGATAAGCCCCAAGACGAAGGGTTCCTCCCATGTCCATGTGAGAGTTTTTATCTGGCAAAAAGTCTATTACCTTGTGTTCACTTCTCAGGTCAAATTCTCCAGAATCTGCATCTGCAATGCCTGCCACATGTCTTGCGAAATCGATAACAGCAATCTGCATACCAAGGCAGATTCCCAGATATGGCAGGTTGTGCTCTCTGCAATACTTTGCAGTGAGAATCATGCCACTGATACCTCTAGACCCAAATCCTCCTGGCAAAACTATACCATCGCACTTTGACAGTTTCTCTGCCACATTCTCCTCGGTGATATGTTCAGAATCAATCCAGTCTATATTTACCTTGACACCATGATAAAAGCCTGCGTGGTGAAGAGCCTCAGCCACTGACAGATAGGCATCATGTAATTCTGTATACTTTCCTACTAGACCAATAGTGACCTCTTTGCTGACAGTCTTGGTCTTTGCCACCATTTCCTCCCAGGCTTTCAAATCAGGTTTTTTCGCATCGATTTTTAATTCTCGGCAGACTATCTCTGAGAAATGGCTCTTTTCAAGCATAAGAGGAGCCTCATACAGATTTGGAATAGTTATGTTTTCAATAACACAATCCAGACTAACATTGCAGAAGAGGGAAATCTTTTTAAATATGCTCTCCTCCAATGGCTCATCGCAGCGCAATACCACTATGTCTGGGTTGATTCCCATACCCTGCAATTCCTTGACAGAATGCTGGGTTGGCTTTGACTTGTGCTCGTTTGAGCCGTGGATATATGGCACCAAGGTAACATGTATAAAGAGGGTGTCCTCCCTATCCTGCTCCAGGCGGATCTGTCTAATGGCCTCCAAAAATGGCTGGCTTTCGATATCGCCAATAGTTCCACCAATCTCTGTGATGACAACGTCAGCGTCTGTCTTTTCCCCTACCCCATAGATAAAGGATTTTATCTCATTTGTAATATGGGGAATTACCTGAACAGTCTCTCCCAAATATTCTCCACGGCGCTCCTTGTTTAGGACATTCCAATATACCTTTCCAGAGGTAAGGTTGGAGAATCTATTCAGGTCTTCGTCGATGAATCTCTCATAGTGACCCAGATCCAGATCGGTCTCTGTGCCATCCTCTGTTACATAAACCTCTCCATGCTGAAATGGGCTCATAGTACCAGGATCCACATTGATATATGGGTCCAGTTTTTGAGCTGCCACCTTTAGACCTCTTGCCTTTAATAAGCGACCAAGAGATGCAGCAGTAATTCCCTTTCCAAGTCCTGAAACAACTCCACCTGTTACGAAGATATGCTTTCTGTTCATACTATCCTCCAAATATTTTTAAAAACACAAAAAAGGCGTCTGCTCCAAAGCAAAGATTATTTAACCTTTGTCCTGAAACAGACGCCTTTGTCTTCTTTATTTACTCTAAAAGATTAATCCCTGAAAAGAGCCTTGTCAAGAAAAAATCTCATCCTTCTATTACCTTTTCCACATAAAGCTGGTCTGGGAAAACTTTGGCGCACAGGAAGTAAACTTTTACCCCTGCCTCCCTGGCCTCAGCCAAGGCTTGTCCAAACTGGGGATGTGTATCCACATTTGGCCTCACCTCAGTGATACCCTCCATTTGAATGACGAAAGCAAGGCTGGCCTTAATCCCCTTTTGACAGGCCATAGCCAACTCATGCAAGTGCTTTACCCCTCTTTCAGTGGGGGCATCTGGGAAATAACCTATGCCATCTATCTCTAGGGTGCAGCCCTTTACCTCCATGAGATATTGCTCACCAGATTTTTCCATATAAAAATCTATCCTCGACTGCCCATAAGTATACTCAGGCTTTACATAGTCATAGCCCTGAGTCCTTAGCCACTCTCCCACCACCTTGTTGGGGGCCTGGCTATCTATGTTTATTAGCATATCCCCCTTGTAGACCGCAATCAGGTCATAGGGAGTTTTCCTGTCGGGGTTGCTGGCCTTTTCCAAAACGACCCGGACCCCCGGCAGCAAAAGTTCCTTGCACCTGCCAGTGTTTTTCACATGAACTGTCCACTCTACTCCCCCTATTTCCACATGGGCAATAAAGCGATTGGGCCTGTCTATAAATTTCCCTTCTACGATGTTACTATATTTCATTTTTCCCTTCTCTTACTCTTCTTTTGTAAGAACTTTTTTCTGCCAGCTTCGTTTTCCGCATTTAGGGCATTTCATGTATCTCGTCCGCCCCATGTGCATAGCAAGATTTGTCTGCCAGTATGTAGGTACATATCTGTGGTGGCAATTCTGG
>JAIKWH010000005.1 GCA_024684955.1 Pseudobutyrivibrio sp. | reverse complement strand
TATAGACGGCCAAGAGCAGGCACTCTTCTACTCATTACAAGGTAGGAGAATAAGCGTGGATGCCATTGAGAATTTGGTTAAAAAATATGCCAAAATCATTGTTCCTAACAAGAAAATCACACCACATAAATTAAGATCTACCTATGGTACTGCTCTTTATAGGGAAACTGGAGACATTCGTCTTGTGGCTGATGTTTTAGGCCACGAAAATATCAATACTACTATCGATTACTATGCTGCAATTGAGGACGAACATAAAAGAATGGCTGCAAATGCTGTGGATTTCAACAAAAAGCAGCCATAGTTATATTTATTGTATGATTTTATCTTTTGGCAACAAATTCTTAGTGATTGCTTCCAATTTCTTAGAATCTATTGGTTTTGCCACATAATCTACAAATCCATTTGCCAGGAATTGCTCTTTAGCACCTGATACTGTGTTTGCTGTGAGGATTACAAATGGTGTATTGGCATTTATCTCGCAGGAAAGAGCTGACTTAATCTCCTTCATTGTGTCTGTGCCGTCCATTACAGGCATTTGCTGGTCCATAAAGATAATGTCATATTTCTTTCTAGTGCACATAAATATGGCCTCTTTGGCGGTGCTGGCGGTATCTATTTGCATATCCGTATCCTTGAGCAAGCCACAGAATACCTTTAGATTCATATCTGTGTCATCTACCACGAGGATATTGGCCTCTGGAGCCTTAAAACTTACCTTGTAATCAGTAAACTTTTGTTTATCTGTCTCTCCAGTAAATTTACCCATTTTTTTACTATCAACAACATCTTGGACAAGCAAAAATGAAAAATCAGACCCAGACTTATACTTACTGGTAACTTGTAATTCTGAATCCATCATTGTAAGCAGTGAGTTTACAATGCTAAGTCCAAGACCAGTTCCTGCAATATTTCTATTGTTTTTCTCATCAATTCTCTCATATGGGTTGTAAATCTTGTTAATGTCCTCAGGCTTAATTCCAATACCTGTGTCAATTATATGGATATCTAAGCATACAAAGTCACAGTCTAATGAATTAATCTTTACAGATAAGGTAACAGACCCATAATTAGTATATTTAATAGCATTATAAAGAATATTAATAAGTACCTGTTTAATTCTAAGAGGATCTCCAAATAATTTATCGGGTATATTCTCATCAATATCAAAATTTAATTTTAGTCCCTTTGCATCAGCCTTTACCTTGGAAAGTATGTAAAGGTCATTAATCATAGATGAAAATGAATACTCTTCTGGGATAACTTCCATTTTGCCAGATTCAATTTTAGAAAAGTCTAATATGTCATTAACCAAAGAAAGCAAAGTATCTCCTGCCATCTGAATATTTAAGGCATAATCTACAACTGTTTCATCATGTGTGGACCTGAGAATCATTTCGTCCATACCCAGTATGGCATTAATTGGAGTGCGAATCTCGTGAGACACAGAGGCCAAAAGTAGCTTTTGTGACTTCTTATAGGCTCCAAATTCAATCTTGGTTGCCTTGGCATTTTCAAAAGATTTAGACTCTAATGTCTCCCAGGCTACGCAAAATATAATGGCTCCAATAGGCAGAAAAACACCCTTGACGACAATATAATTGTTTTGTCCTAATATTTCAAGGATTCCACAAATTACTACTACAAGAAGGGTCAAAAGATTGTACCTAATCCTGTGAAATAGTTCCTTGTCTGAAAGAAAAATTAGAAATATTGTAATAGCTGAATATACAATAGTTAGATTTAGTGGCACATCAATCAGATTTACAAGTCTATGAAAATCGGAAATACCAGTAAATGTTGCTAAAAACAGAAATACATAGCCTATAGACTCTGCTAAGCAAAGTATCAAAGTAGCCTTTTGGTATTTGTTTTCCTCCAGCTCATTGATAGTTAAAACAAAGGGAATTGGAATCAAAAGCTGGCTGATAAAATCCAAATCTCTAAGGAGCATCATATCGTTAAACAAAAGTTGTATAGTCCTTGTCTGGAGTATAAACCAAAAAGAAACCATAAGCATGGAAATGCCACGATATAAAAATCTAATTACAGTAAAGTTTGTATCATTTTTGTAATTGGCAAAATACCTAGCTATACAAACTACACCAATTACAAAAAGTACAAAGGAACCTAGTATTGAAATTGCATCAACTTTGATGATTCTAAAGATAATATTGGCCTTATCTCCCACATATATACGACCAACTATAGTAATCGGATCTGAAGGAAGGTTTGTAGAATAATCAATACTAATCTTCTTCCCGCTATAAACCTCCTTTAGGGGAATAGAAACGTATTCCATTGGGCCAAATTCTTTATTAATGAGTGACTGAGTACTAAAGAAATGAGAATAAATCTCTTTATCATTAATGCGAACTACAACGTCCTGGGATGACAAAAACAAAAAGAGAAAGTCAGAATTTTTAATATCAGAAGGCAGGGTGTTTTCAATAGTAAATTTATCAGCAATACCTGTAGATGGAATTTCAACGTTTTCTCCAGTTGCAGCATTAACCCAGCCATTGTCAAATTCTATGGCATGACCCAAGTCGATGCCACTCTTTGTAGTGCCTGGATGAATACTATAGGATATGACAACTAAAAGTGTTAGAAATAAAAGGAATAAATAAATCAGTCTAAGTGCTTTTGCAGCTTGATTCATAATTACATAACCTCTTGTTAAACAAATTACTAATAACTCATTCTTTGAAACTTACTAATCAAATCCTGGAAATAATCAGGTAAGGGAGCATTCACCTCTATATATTGGCCAGTTGAGGGAGAAATAAAGCCTAAGGTTTGAGCATGTAAGGTCTGCCCCATCAGGTTTTTTACAGCCTTGCCATATACCTCATCTCCCAGCAGTGGATGACCAATAGACGCCATATGGACCCTTATCTGATGGGTCCTGCCAGTTTCCAATTTAAACTCCATAAATGAATAGCCTTTATATGACTCTAAAACCTTGTAATGGGTGATTGCTTCTCTTCCATCAGCAACAATAGCCATCTTCTTTCTATCCTTGGGATTTCTGCCTATTGGAGCATCTATAGTGCCCTCTTCATCCTTAAAATTCCCCAGGACAATGCCCTTGTAAATACGGTTTACTGAATGTTCCTTTATTTGCCTTGCAATATCATTATGGGCCCGATCATTTTTACAAACTAAAAGGGAGCCTGTAGTATTCATATCAATACGATGGACTATACCTGGCCTAATCTGCCCATTGATTCCTGAGAGAGAATCCTTGCAGTGATACATTAAGGCATTAACTAAAGTGCCTGAATAATGGCCGGGAGCAGGATGAACAACCATACCCTTTGGCTTATTTACCACAATTACATCCTCATCCTCATATAAGAATTCTATTGGTATATTCTCAGGCTCTATGTTTACTTCCTCTACGGGAGAAGGAGAAATAATTATTTCATCTCCCATAGTCACTTGATATTTGTTTTTTACCAATTGTCCATTAACCAAAACAAAGCCATTATCAATAGACTTTTGATAATGGCTTCTTGAATTTTCAGGTAAGGTCGTGGCCAAAAATTTGTCTATACGAATACCTTCATCTAAAGGATCCTCAATTGTCAGCCTTATTTCTTCCATTAGAAATTTTCAAACTCCTTTTGATTTCTTCTAAATCTTGATCTTTATAATAAAAAAGAATTAAAAGCATCAATACAAATACTGAAACAGTAACATAGCAATCCGCCACATTAAATACAGGAAAATTAATTAGAGAGAAATAAATAAAATCTACTACGTAACCATTTAATATTCTATCAATGTAGTTTCCAACTGCACCAGCCACCAAAAATAAAATTGATAAACTTAAAAAATTGAATTTCTTGTCTTGGGGCATCCTGATAAAAATATATAGGAGGACTATTACAAGAATAGGTGTAAGAATGGCAAAAAACATCCTGCCACCCTCTAGCATGGAAAATGCTGCCCCTGTATTTTCTAAATAGTGTAACTGTAAAACCCCAGGAATTAGTATAATATCATTCTTTTCCCTGAGATTAACTATGGAAAGATATTTAGTATATTGGTCCAGACATACTAAAAAAGCCATAAATAAAATAGAAAAAATATATTTCTTAGATTGTCTTGTTTTCATTAGTTTAAAAGTCCTTTAATCGCCTTAAGTAAGTCTTGGTCAGAAAAATCCATGTAGGAATCAGCCTTGCCAATTTCGTCCAAGATTATAAATTTAATCTTAGAACCCTGCATCTTTTTATCAGACTTGGATGCGGCGAGAATATCCTCAGGATTCATTTCAATTTCAAGTCTAGTTGGCAAATTATATAATCCTAAGAGATTAATAATATCCTCTAGTTCCTTGCCATCTATTTTTCCCAAATCAAAGGAAAGATGTGATGCTGCTACCATACCCAGGGCAACACATTGACCATGGCCAAGAGAAAAATCAGATAATTTTTCAATGGCATGTCCCAAGGTGTGGCCAAAATTAAGGTAAGAGCGGATACCCTTTTCCTTTGGGTCCTCTTCAACAAAATACTTTTTGTTTTTGCATGATTCATAAACGCTGTATTCTAGGGCCTCAGGAGACTTAGAATTAAGTTTGTTATGATTTACCTTGAGCCATTCAAAAAATGGCTCATCAGAAATCAAACCATATTTTACAACCTCACCCATACCACAGGCAAAGTTGTAATCGTCGAGAGAATTTAAGGTAGCAAGGTTCATATAAACCATTTTAGGCATGTAAAAAGCCCCTACCATATTTTTATATCTGTCTAAATCTACACCGGTTTTGCCACCAATGCTGGAATCAACCTGGGATAGCAAGGTGGTAGGAATCTGCATAAAGTCAATTCCTCTGAGATATGTGGCAGCAGTAAAACCTGTCAGGTCTCCTACCACTCCTCCACCGAGAGCCACAAGGAGGCTATTTCTAGTGCATTTCTTGTTTATGAGATGTTTATATACCAACTGAACAGTATCAAGATTTTTAGACTGCTCTCCTGCTGAAAAAGAAATAGATGATACATTGTCGCAAAGCCCCTTGAATATATCAAGTAGCTCTTTTAGATATAGGGGAGCAACATTGGAATCCGTAACTAGGCAGATACTGTCATAACTATGGTCAATATCCCTCCTAAAGCAAGAAGCTAAGTCATTAAAATCTTCCCTAATATAAATTGTATAAGATGGCTTTCCCTGGTAATTTACAAGCAAGTCCTTTGCCATAATCCCCTCCAATTGTGCCAGATATCATAATAAGTAATAGATTATTTCTTATATAAAGAAAAAGCACCAGAAAACTGGTGCTTTTAAAAATTAGATTAAAATCCTGTTTGAATGCCAGTAAAATCAAAAGCATCAACAAAATCAGCCAAGTCACCGGAAAGTTCAACTCCAGAAGGAGTGATGATAAAAATGTAATCCTCAATTCTTTGAAGATTTCCCTCTATTGCATAGCATGTACCGCAGGTAAAATCTATAATTCTTTGAGCAATACCTAAATCAAGACCCTTCATGTTAAGAAGAACTGTACGATCTGCTAAAAGTGTCTCTGATATCTCTCTAGCGTCATCAAAACTTGATGGTTTAATAACACATACTTCCATAACATTTCCTTTCCCTTTATTGCTTCTCATAGGTGTAATCTTTGGAGCCGGACGAGAAGCTCTAGTAGGTGTTTCTCTTTCGACAGGTTTGTTTAAAGCAGGTCTCTTCTCTTCTTCTTTTGAGAATTTATCGAAGAAGGACCCCTTTTCTACCTCTTCATCATCGAATTCGTCTTCATATTCGTCGTAATCATCATTTAAATGCATGGCGTCAAGCATTTTTTCAAACATAACAATATACTCCTTTAAGTTTCCTGTATGAAAACTATATATTATAGTTTCGCTCACCAAAAAGGGCTGTTCCAACCCTAACTAAAGTGGCACCTTCCTCTATGGCAACCTCAAAATCATTAGTCATACCCATAGATAGAATTTTCATATCTATATTATCAATGTTTGCACTTTCTATGTCAACAGATAAATCCTTTATTTTGTGAAAAATCTCCCTATTTTCCTCAGGAACCACAACATTTGGTGCTATAGTCATTAGTCCCATGACATGGATACCATCTAAATGAGAAACCTCCTGACATAGTTGCTTTGCCTCATCTAACCTAACACCAAATTTGCTAGCCTCATCTGCCGCATTAACCTCTATAAGAATAGGAACAACCACGCCCTTTTTCTTGGCCTGAATGTTGATTTCCTCAGCCAACCTATATGAATCTACAGAATGAATGAGTTTTACCTGGCCCACAATATATTTAACCTTGTTGCGCTGCAGGTGGCCAATCATATGCCAGTTGATATCTTTTGGCATCTCTTCAATTTTGCCTGTCAGCTCCTGGACCTTGTTCTCGCCAAATTCTCTAATACCGTCATCGTAGATTACCTGTAGATCAGATACAGGCTTTGTTTTGCTGACTGCAATCAGAGTAACCTCTTTTGGATCCCTGCCTGCTCTCTTGCAGGCCTCATTTATTCTGCTTTGAATATTATTCAAATTATTTGTAAGTTCTTCTGCTCTCATATAATCTACCTCTTAGTTAATAATTATATTTTCCTCTACCTCATCACCTTGTAAAACGATATGGTCATACATGGCTATTCCGTAGTTTGTTCCTGTTTTTATGATGGAATAATCATTGTTGCTGTATAAGACCTCTATTTGTTTAAAGACAGTATAACCCTTGTTTACATTGTATACTCCCTTTAATTTGTCAGTCTCGGCGCCAATTGTGTAACTTTCGCTGGAATTAGATTTGATGATCCTATCTCCTTTTGAAACACTTTCACCGTCTATATAGTAATAGTCATCGGTCTCATAGTAAATAGTAGGAGTGACAAATTCCTTTTCGCTGCCCCTTTCTACCATAAAACCAGAGGAATCTCCATTGTTTCCCTGGTAGAAATATGTCTTTGGAATGGTAAAGAATTCCTTTTCAACAATAGAAGAATTAGGAATCTTTAGACCGGAAGTATTGTTTTGCAACAGTTTAATGTGAACGAACCTGTCATCTGCAAACCTGTCCATAGAGTCATCCAAGGCCAGGATTAAATATGTATTCCCTGCCTGCTCCTTAAAAGAAATTGTGGACCAGGTGCTGGTTTCATCCTCCAAAAATTCAACCTTTAGGTAGGTCTCATCTTTTATAGTATTGTAAACATCTGATGAAATCTCACATATTAAATACCAGTGATCAGATGTAATAATCTTGTAGACTGGTTGGCCCTCTACTATAGAATCCTGGGATTTAAGGTTGTTGAGAGAATACTTTGATAAATCAAGGGACTCAGAAGTAAAGTTGTCAACGGTAGTAGATTCATAGCCATCTGTATAATAAACAATCAGGCCCGGACCTTGAGAATTAAAAATAGTAAAGGTGCCTGAATCTATTGCTGCTTTTAGAGAATCATCCATGGCATCAATGGCAGAGATATTGTACAACTGCTCTATTCTAGAAGCCATCTCCCCCTTAAAAGAATAAACCTTGTTAAAGGACTGTGGATCATAATCAAAGGTAAAACTGGACACTGTAGAGGACAATTTATCATAGTCTGACTCTGTCAAATTTTGAGAATTATCCTGGCCTCCCTCTCTAAAGGAGGACAAAATTTCCCCTGTGGTATCCAAGGCATAGACCCTGGATTTGGACCCAACCTGCCCCATGTTCTCAGCCAGGTAAAGAATATCCCCGGCGGCAGGAGCGCTAATTACAGACTCAGACCTAATAGCAAGGGCATTGTATTCGTAATTAGAAGAAATAGATCCCTGAGAAACCTCATAGATGGTAACATTCTCAGTGGTGATGTAGGTAAAAAGGTGGTATGCCATATAAATAAACATAACGCCTATGATTACAAAGCCTATGGAAATATGAATTTGTTTTGGATATTTAATTATCTTGTCTTGTTCTTTGTTTTTTTTCATCTAACCATAAAAATAGGGCACTTGGTTTAAGTGCCCCAACATTTAAATCATATTATAAAGAAATAATAATTTTTCCCTTAGCACATTCAGGTAAATCATTTTCATTTTTGCTAACGGATAAAACAAATTTCACACTATACAAACTACAAATTTTATTAAGTTTTTCAATTGCTGCGGAAAGGCCCTCAGTAGTATCAGCAAGAGAGATTGTAAGGAAGCTATCTAAAAATACTTCTTGAATATCTGAATCCTGGGATAATACTCCGCTTAAAAATCCTAAGAATTCGTCAGTAGTGTCAATTGGATAATCGCTCATGTTAATCAGTCTGATCTTTGGATCAAGCTCATACATGTGCTTGGTGTTCTTGTCAATGAAAACAATGGAACCATCACTTTTTTTGACGTCATTGTTCACCTTTTCAAGAAGATATTTAGTTTTTCCCTTGCCTTTTTCCCCAGATATAATCTCTACCATAGCTTCTTACCTCCCTTTAGGTTTTTGATAGTTTAATCATACCATAACACCAACTGTTTTAATACATAAGTTAGTGCAAAATACATAAAAAAATATCACATGTCATCTGCACTTATTTGAAAGGACCTCATTCATTAACAAATACAGATTTGAACGACAATCAGCATTGAAAACAATGGAAATTATTCTATCTTTGTTAGGATTCTCAGAAAGTAAAACCAGGCAGTAGCCGGCAGCACCTGTGGTGCCTGTCTTGCCTCCCAAAATAGTAAAATCTTTAGGAGCATTAATGTTTCCGCTCAAATATTGGTTGGTAGAATTCCAATCCTTGGTAACTGCTGCCCCAGCAGAAGTATAATTCGCTGTGTATGATTTGGCTGTAAAAACCGAATAAAAGTCAGGATTATCCAAGGCTGTATTAAGCATCAAATACATATCATACACAGAGGTATAGTGATTTTCATCATGGAGGCCATTGGGATTAACGAAATTAGTATTGGTAGCCCCTATTGACTGGGCTGTCTTATTCATTAATTCAACAAAAGACTCCACATCACCACTCACTCCCTCTGCAATGGCAATGGCTGCATCATTTCCGGACCTGAGCATAAGACCGTACAAAAGGTCTCTTAGGCTAATTACATCCCCTGCTTTTAACTCACATACAGAGGAATCGCTGGCTTGGTCAACAGCCAGAGGAGACACAGTATAATATTCATCCAAGTCACCATATAGACAAGCCACATAGGCTGTCATAATTTTGGTGGTGGATGCAGGATACATTTTTTCGTGAACAGACTGGGCATAATTTACAGTCTGCTTGTCAATATTAAAGGCCCCTGCCGAAGATGCCACAAAGGAATCAACATCTGAAACCTCCACGTCGTCTGTACCTATAACGCACAAGTTTTTGGCGAAAAAATTTACATTTGATGAAGATTTGGCCGATGTAATGCCATACATGGCTGAGTTGTCATATACATTGTATTTGGCTGGGCTTTCCACCTCTTTAGAGCATCCCAAGAGACAAAGGGCTATAGACATGGATAAAATTAGGGATAAGAATTTATTTATACATTTCACGCCATTCAAGATCCCCTCTATCAAGTGATTTAATAAGCAATTCTGCAGTGGCAAGGTTGGTGGCCAGAGGAATATTGTTTGCATCACAGATACGAACTATTGAATTAACATCTGGCTCGTGAGATTTAACTGTAAGAGGATCCCTGAGGAAAATAACAAGATCAATCTCGTTTTGGTCAATCTGCGCACCCAACTGTTGGGTTCCTCCTAAATGGCCAGCCAAATATTTGTGGACATTTAGATTGGTAACCTCCTCAACAAGACGACCTGTAGTACCAGTAGCAAATATCTCATTTTTACTGAGAATGCCCCTGTAGGCAATACAGAAATTTTGCATTAATTTCTTTTTTGAGTCGTGTGCAACCAAACCAATATTCATCTAGAACATCCTCCCGTTCGCATTTTTGGATTGTAAGGCAACATTTAAAACAATTCCTATACCAAAATATATAGTGACCAAACTGGTTAGTCCATATGAAACAAATGGAAGTGGCAAACCAGTGTTAGGCATAAGACCTGTAACAACGCAAATATTAACAAAAGACTGGAAACCAATCAGGGTAGCGATTCCAACACAAATCAACTTGCCCGAGGTATCCTTGGCACGTTTTGCAATAGACAAAATCTCAATGGCAATAAAAAACAATAGGGCTATTATAATTACTGTGCCAACAAATCCAACTTCCTCTCCTGCTACTGCAAAAATAAAGTCGGTGTCAGGCTCTGATATATAATTACCATTTTTTACAGAATCAAAGGACTCATTATAAAGTCCCTTTCCTGTCAACTGACCAGAACCAATGGCCATAATTGAATTCTGCTGCTGATATGAAGAAGCAGGATACTCCTCTGGTTTTAACCAGGAAAGAATTCTAAGACCCTGATACTCATCCAGAATGGTCTGCCCCTCCTGCATTACCATAAAAATAAGCAATGAAATGGATGGAATTGCAATTCCAACTACTATTCCAACAAACTTATATGATAATCCTGTTACAAACATCATAACACAAATTATCATCATTGTGACTATAGTAGTTGACAAATCTGGCTCTTTTTCTATTAAATATAACGGAAATAGGGCCAAAATCGCAGTCAAAATTATAACTTTTGGCTGATTTATATCCTCTTCATGCATCATAAAAAACCAGGAGAAGAATATAATCAGGGTGATTTTACCCAACTCTGAAGGCTGGAAACGGATACCCAACTCAATCCATCTTGTAGCACCACCAGTGGTGGAACCAAAGATTAAAACTGATATCAAAAGTACAATCGTCAGTATGTAAAATAGCCAATGAAAATGCAAAAGAAAATCATAATCAATTACAGCCATTACAATCATTACAATAACACCTAGAATCATTCCCAAAATCTGTCTCTTTTGGTTGTATTCGCTGGCGCTGCCAATAATAAAAATGCCGATGATAGTAATTAAAATAACAGCAATTATTAACTTTATATCTATATTCTTTAGTTTATAATTGTGAAACATTATTTAATCCTTTTTAATAAACCAGAACTGATAGGTTCAGCCAATAATTCTTTGTGCCAAACAGTAATACCCACAGGCTCGGACTGGGTTTTTCTAATTCTCAAAGACCATTTGTCCTGTATTGTAGGGCTACCGGATACAGACCCGATGGCTATATCTTTTGAGTCGTACTCACCTGCCACTATATAGCAGCCTGTGTTGTCAGGGTATCCTGCATGGACAAATCCAGAGAGGGTGCCTAGGACTATAACATTACCCCTTGCCTTTACGCTGGCCTTTGCCTTTACATCTCCCAGGATAATTACTGAGGAATCGGAAAATTCCTCGTCAGTATTTTTTATGCTTCCCCTGATGATTTTGGCATTTTCAAAGATATCCTCCTTGTAAAAGCGGTCAATCATCCCCTTCATTCTGGTGTCCTTCAATTCTCCATTCTCGTTTAAAAGAATTATCTTTATTGAAGAATTAAGCTGAATAGCATCAATGATAACCATGCCTTCCTCGGCGGTAATCTCCCTGCCAAAGGTTTCAAGGATCATCTCTGTCTGGCCAAAAAAGTCTGCTGAGGCAGCAAATTTTTCGCATATAGCCCTGACCAAATCCTCAAAGGGAATTGTAGGATCTAATTGCAGAGAAAGACCATATTTATTACTTTTTAAAATTACTGGATCTTTAGCCATTTTATCTCCCACTAATCTGTAAATTCATTTTCGGAATTAGATACTGTTGTAGCCTGACCATTCAGCAGGTCCTCAGTAGATGAAACTCCAAAATAGTAAGCCAATATATCTTTGGAAACAGCTGCAGCATTGTGCGAGGTGTATCCATAGGCAATTCTGGTTGCAATAGAAATCTCAGGATCGTCATATGGAGCATAGCCTATAAACAAAGCGTGGTTAGGTCTATTTTTAACCTGCTGAGCTGTACCTGTTTTACCAGCCACCTCAAGGGAAAATCCATCGAAGGATGAAAGGGTTTCAACCACCATTTTCATACCCTTGTGAATAGCGTCCCACTCTCCTGAATCAAGAGCATCAATTTGATTTCTAACTGTAGGCTCATATGATTTAATCACATTGCCTTCTGTATCTCTAACAGAATCAAGCAAAGTCAAATTGTAGACTGTACCAGAGGAGGCAATTGCAGCACAATATCTGGCAAGACCAACTGTGGTAAAGTTGTTGTCTGACTGTCCAATGGCGGCCATGACAGGGAACTCTGTTGCTATATGAGGCTCATTCTCCTCTATCTCAATACCTGTAGTCTCATCAAGGCCATACATAGAGGCATAATTTTGTATTTTTTCTATACCCCTGGTGTCATTGTAGTTGTTGTCCCCACCAGATAGCCTCCAACCTACCTCATAGAAGAAGTAGTTACATGAATCTCTGATAGCCTCGGAAACATTGATATTGCCGTGGTTACTAGGATATATCCAACACTTAGGCTTGTTACTTACCTTATTAAACTGGCCTGCATCCAGGATTTCCTCGGTGGTGGTAATTACACCCTCAGCAAGACCTGCTGTAGAAGAGACAATCTTGAAAGTAGAACCTGGGGCCGTCCTCTGCTGTGTAGCATAGTTGTACAAAGGATTTGATCCATTGTTTGTAAGATAAGAATAGTATGAGGAATCTACACTGTTTGCCAGTTTGTTGTTGTCAAAGCCAGGATAGGTAACCATGGCCAAGCACTCACCAGTCTTTGAATCCAGAATAACTGTAGAGCCAGAACAAGGGTCCAGGGCCAACTGGCCTGGTGTAAGTTCCAGTTTCTTAATCTTGTCCTTTAAGAATTCAAAAGATGAAATAGAGCCGGCATTTAAATCTGAATATGCCTCTTCATCTGGGTCAAACACACCCTGGTCATACAGGATAATACACAGATCATTGCCAGAAATCTGGTCATTTAATATCAAATATTTGTAGATTAGCTTGTTAAAGTTTGGATCTGTATCCAAGTATTCAATTACATAATCAACTAGGTCCTTATACAATTCCTCGGTGTCGGCATATTTAGCCTCATCCTCGTAACTTGTAATATCAATCCAGTTCTTTTCTATGGCATAAATCAAATATTTGTTAACTGCCATCTCCTCTGATGTCCACAGTTTTTGATTATCATCAGATGCATCAATGAGACTGGCATCAAATATTCCTATAGACTTGAGTTTGCTAACTAAATATGTAGAATAAGCCTGATATTCCTTTGGCAGATCCTTGTAAATAGTCTCGTTGCCAGACTTTAACTGGCTCCTAAGGGTATTCAAAACCTCTTTTTCTTTTGCATTAAAGGCATTTAATACCCTTTTTTCAGCCAGTGTAGCATGCTCGTCTTCAAAGGCATTTATATCAATGATTCCATTGTTTATCAGAGAATAATAAACATCATAAATAGGAATGACTACATCGGAAGCAGATGAATCCTCCCCGGTATTGTACTCTTTTATATTTGCAATCTTTGAATAAAGAATACCGGCAATCTCCTGCTCCAAAAGGATGTAGGCAGCCTTTTGCAAGTCCTTATCTATAGAAAGATAAACATCATTACCTGATACAGCAGCAACAGATTCTCCCTCTGCAATAGTATTACCCATACTATCTACATAGAGGGTGTGGTGTCCCTTGGTGCCGGCCAGGTATTCATTCATATATTTTTCGATACCGGACTTTCCAACCACATCAGTGGAGGAAACATTGTCATCTGTCTTTGAAAGCTGGTTGTACTCTGAGGTGGAAATCTGCCCAGTGTATCCAATAATATGGGCAAAATACTCGCTATCCTCATATTTTCTCAAGGATTTCTCCTCTATGTCCACACCTACTAATTCATTTATGTTTTCCTTTATAAAGGCAACAGATTCATCGGAAACATCGGAAGCAATAACTGTAGAAATGTACTTTTGATAAGAGTTTTGGCCCATGTTGTACCTGGTAACCATAACCTCAAACCTGAGTTTTTTACCAAAGTCCTCAGGCACATTATACCTGTGCTCTCCCTCCAAATACTCTACAATCTGAGTGGCAGAACAGGTTGCCTCATCAAAGCCAGCATCCTCATTAAAGGCCAAGTCCTCTATACTATTATGTCCAAAAATATCTGCTCTGAATCTTTGAAGAGCAGATCCTGAAGACATAAACTGAAACTGACCAGCGGAATCTAAATAGATGCCGAAATTGTTGTCAATCTTGTCTCCGTTATCCTCCAATTTGGAGATAATTGTAGCAATCTCCTTGTTGAGGGAATCGCTCCTCTCCTTGCTAGATGAATATTTGCCTGTGTCCTGAATAGTAACAGCATAAACCAATTCATTGTAGGCAAGCAGATTGCCATTTCTGTCATAGATATTTCCTCGTGTAGCGTTGACAGATTCAGTCTTTTCTAGTTTTAAGTTGTAATTGTCCTGGTATTGTGAGCCATTTACAATCTGTAAATAAAACAGACGTGATATAAGAACCGCAGCAAAAAAAATCAAAACTGCAGAAACTACCCTAATTCGGGATGAAAATGCATTTATAAAAAAGTCCTTAATACGTTCCAATTCTATCAGAACCTTTCTTCTCTTCTTCATCTACCCAGTTGTTGAGTCTGAGAATTGCATAATAAACAAAGACCGAAACAACAAGGGTGTAAACAACCTCTGGCAAAATTAGATTCATTAAATAGTAACCAAAATCATATCTTGACCTAGTCAAAAACATAATAAAGTAAGCAAACAGGCCATAAAGCAAGTCAGACATTCCAATTAAAACCATAGGAAGCCTAAGATCATCACCAAAGAACTGCTTTTTAAAGAGCCCGTTAATGTAGCCAATATACATGTAAATCAAAGCATAAAGGCCAAAGAAATTGCCTGAAACTATATCAAGCATAATTCCAGCAAAAAAACCAATTAGGATACCTGGATTCTTTCCCTTCATGAAACCGAAGGTAGACACTGCACATACAAGCACATTGGGGGTGACCCCAGCCAGGGTAAACCTGGAAAAAACGCTGGTCTGAAGGAGAAAACAAGCAATAATAACAAGGGTTATGACTATTATTCTTTTTATATAAACTTTATAATCATTCAACCTGATATGACTCCTTCAGTTGTAAAATAACTAAAACATCAGAAAGATGTTTAAAATCAACTACTGGTGTAAGGGTGCCGGACTTTGTCAGGTCATTTTCGTCGTCCTGTACCGATGATACATAACCTATCATAAGGCCTGGCAGATATTTATCTGATATTGCAGATGTAGTAATAACATCACCTATAGCAACCTTGTCTTCCTCATCATCCAGATTAGAAAACTTAATCCTATTGTCAGAGATAATAGATTCCAAAGAACCTGAGACAATACAGTTGTCCTCAGTAGATGAAATGGTAGCGCTGGTATTTGATGTATCGTCAATAATGGTACGAACAACGGCATAGTCTGACCCTACAGAAGTAACAATACCAACCAGTCCTCCGTCGGCAATAACATTCATATTGACTGCTATGCCGTCATTGGAACCCTTGTCTATAGTAAAAGTATTAAACCAGTTTGATGTACCCTTGGCAATGATTCTCGCCCCTGTAGTCTTGTAATCATAATAGTTCTGGTCCATCTCATACAATTCTTGCAGCTCAGATAATTCATCTAATTGCAACTTCATAGAATCGATTTGAGAATTTAGTTCCTCAACCTGGGCAACCAATGCCTCGTTTTCTTCTATAAGTTCTTCTTTGGTCTTGGTATCTGCTGATGTAACAGAAATAGTCTGACCAATAAAATCTATTCCCTTTTGCATTGGGATGAAAATATGATTAGCAATAACTGTGAGAGGTCCCCCTGAAAATCCTGTAGAATAACTGACAAATAACAGCATTATACAAAGAATAGACATGAGGGTAAGCAAATATTTACTTGGTATTCCTCCACCTGTTTTTCTCTGTCTCATAGTTCCTCTTATTTAAAAATCCTAAGTTTTGGGCTCTGACCATATCTCTTAAATTTGTCATTGGTAAGGATAGCCCCTAATCCTCTAGCGCAGCACTCTTCTGGCTCTTCTGTCTCATTTACTTTGATGTTGGTAACCTCAGTGAAAAGTGAAGCCAGCTCATGTAAAAGAGATGTGCCACCTGTCAGATAAATGCCTGAGTGAACAATGTCCTTGGCAAGTTCTGGTGGAACCTTTTCCAGAATGAGTTTGATATTATTGCAGAAACTCTCAAGATCAGATTTCATGGCCTCATAAATAACATCAGACTCAATTTCCATTTCGATAGGAAGTCCGCTGACAACGTCGCGACCAACAACAGTCAATTTTTCGCCTCTACCCTTTAGGGCCGAACCAATCTGCTCTTTTAGAGCAATGGCGGTTTTTTGTCCGATGACCAAGTTAAAGTTTCTCTTGAGGTAAGTCACAATGGACTCATCTATTTGATTGCCACCGAAAGGCAAAAGTTCTGAAAGTACAAGACCACCTAGGGAAATAACAGAAATCTCTGTGGTATCTGCTCCCAAATCCACAACCATAAGACCTGTAGGCTCAGAAACATCCAATCCCATACCTATAGCACAAGCAATAGGCTTCTCGCAAATCCTAACTGAGTGTGGCTTGTTTTTTGACTTTGAGAAAAGGTCTGAGAAGGCTCTTTTTTCAACATCTGTAATGTCTGTAGGCACTGCTACTACTACATCTGACCCTTTTACCTTTCCCTTTAAAGTTTTCTCTATAACCTCAAAAAGCATAGTCTGCATATTATCAAAATCAGCAATAACACCAGATGCGATCGGGAATGATACATCTATTGTGTCAGGAGCCTTTTCAAACATGGAATAAGCCCTGTCCCCATATGCATACATCTGATTTTTGTTGACGATAGCGATGGTGTTTTTGAGATTTAAAATTTTGTTGTTTCCATCGCAAATTTTAAGGTTTTGAGTTCCAATATCTATACCATAGGAATAAGACATAACTTTCCTCCAAATATCATTATTTTTAACTAATTTAGTCTAGCATAATTGTGATAGCTTCACAAGATTTGCATCTAGAACTTTCTGCAAAGACCTAAGTATTCCAAGTTTTGCATGATACCATGTTAGCCCTCCCTGGAAGAAGACTGTATATGGTGGTCTGAGAGGTCCATCAGCAGATAATTCTATAGAGGATCCCTGAACAAAAGCACCGGCAGCCATTATGACTTTGCTGTCATATCCTGGCATATCCCAAGGCTCAGGAGTGACGTAAGAATCCACAGGCGCAGCAGCCTGTATTCCCTCGCAAAAGGCGATGAGTCCCTCTGGTTTGTTAAAGGTAACAGCCTGTATAATGTCGAATCTAGGCTCAGTGGCATTTGGAACGCAGGCAAAGCCTAATTTCTCGTAGACATTGGCAGCAAAAATTGCTCCCTTTAGGGCTCCAGCCACCACTGTAGGCGCCAAGAAAAATCCCTGATAAAAGGACTGCATAATGCCAAGAGAAGCACCAACTTCCTTGCCCAGCCCCGGGCTTGTAAGTCTGTGGGCAGCATTCTCCACACAGGCTGCCTTTCCCACAATATAGCCTCCGATAGGGGCCAGACCACCACCTGGATTTTTAATAAGAGAGCCTACGCACATGTCTGCTCCCACTTCAGTAGGTTCTATCTTTTCCACGAATTCTCCATAGCAATTATCCACCATGCAAATAATATCAGGCTTAATATTCTTAATAAAAGAAATCAACTCTCCTATTTGCTCAACTGACAGTGTAGGTCTGCTAGCATAGCCTTTTGAACGCTGTATAGTAACTAGTTTTGTTCTGTCATTTATTGCAGCCCTGATTCCATCAAAATCAAAGGAACCATCAGGAAGCAAATCCACCTGAGAGTATGTTACGCCATACTCAGCCAAGGAACCGTTTGAAGGTCTGATACCTATAACCTCCTCCAAGGTGTCGTATGGCTTGCCAACTGGGGAAAGCAGCTCATCTCCTGGTCTTAGGTTGGACATTAAAGCTAGGGCAAGGGCATGGGTGCCACAGGTAATCTGTGGTCTAACCAAAGCATCCTCAGCCTTGAAAACGCTGGCGTAAACCTTTTCCAAGGTATCTCTTCCCACATCGTCATAGCCATATCCGGTAGAGGTGTTAAAACATTCCACAGCCACCCTGTTATCCTGCATGGCCTTTATTACCTTTAGCTGGTTGTATTCAGCAACCTTGTCAATCTCATCAAAACGTTCCTTTAAAGAAGATATTATATTTTCTCCAAAATCATAAACTTCTTTAGAAACACCAAGTTCATTGTAAATATTACTCACAATAAAATTCCTTTCTCATTTAGATGGCCAATAATTTCTGAGAGCAAATCCTGGTCACTAGTCAGTTCTCTTTTATCAAGCCAAATTACTTCCTTTTCTCTTCTAAACCAGGTCAGTTGCCTCTTGGCATAATTCCTGGAATTCTTTTTAATTAGGTCCACAGCATCCTCTAGGGAGATTTCACCCTCTATGTAGGAGATGATTTCCTTGTAGCCAATGCCGTCCATTGAGGTAATCCCTCTCCTAAGCCCCTGGTCATAAAGGGACTGAACCTCAGCCACCAGGCCTTTATTCATCATAATATCAACTCGCCTGTTTATGCGATTATACAACAATTCTCTGTCATCATTTAACACAAAATAAGCGAAATTATAAGGAGATTTTCGCTGTCTTTCAAGTTGATTATGGACAGAAAACTTTTCATTTGTCTGGCGGTAGTACTCCAAGGCCCGAATAACCCTTTTCCTGTTTTGGAAGGGAATAGAATCAGCACTTTCCGGGTCCACTGCTAATAATTTTTCGTGGAGTTTTTCATTGCCAAATTTATCAGCAAAGTCTTCTAATTCTTGCCGATAATTTAAATCTACTGCCTGGTCAGAAAACTGTATGTCATACAGGATTGCCTGAATATAAAAACCAGTTCCACCGCAGATAATTGGTATTTTACCCTTGGCATATATCTCATTCATGGCATCTTCAACCATGGATTTAAAAGAGACAACATGAAAATCCTCTCTAGGGTCAATAACATCAATCAAATAATGTTTTACCCCCTCCATCTCCTCTTTTGTCACCTTGGCTGTTCCAATATCCATATCCTTGTATACCTGCATGCAGTCAGCAGAAATAATCTCGCCATTTATTGCCTTGGCGAGATTAATAGAAAGTGAAGTTTTTCCAACTGCAGTAGGTCCAGTTAAAATTACAAGATTTTTCATTAGACAATCCTTTTAAATTTCTTGGCTAAATCATATTCACTAAAGGAAATCATAGTAGGTCTGCCATGTGGACAATGGTATGGATTGTCGCACTCTAGCAATTCATCCACCAGTTCTTTTATCTCGGAAAAAGACAACTTGTTATTGCCCTTTACAGCCGCCTTGCATGACATGGAAGCCACCTTTTCTACAATCATATCAAAGGAATCTGAAGACTTGTAGTTTTCAATATCAGATAGCATCTCCATAAAGAATTCCTTTGGATCAAGATTTAGGAGGTTGCCTGGCACAGCGTCCACTGCAATCTCGTTGCCTCCAAAGGATTCAAATTTATAGCCCACCTTTTCAAAAGCCTCGTGATATCTCTCCAAAAGAAGAATGTCCTGAGGGCTAAGGCTGATAATGACAAGAGGACTGATCATCTGAGAGGTCATCTCATTGCTTTTTAGCCTTTTCATTGTCCTTTCAAAGAGAACCTTTTCGTGGGCTGCATGCTGGTCAATAATATACATGTTTTTGTCATATTCAATAATCCAATAGGTTTCAAAAACTTGTCCAATAATCTTGTGTTCTTTGATGGCCTCCTTGGTCAAAAAGGTAATCTGCTCATACTTATTTCCACCCCTGTTTTTCTCTTCGAATTTCTTTTCGTATGGGGTGTCCTGACGAATCTGGGCAGTAATGCTTTCCTTTATGCTGGCTAGCCTGCTGGCCTCAAAGGGCTCTGGAGATTTTTTTTGAGGAGCTGATAAAGTGCTATTAGATAGACTACTATCTAGACTCTTTGTATTTTCAGGAATGTAATTGTGCTCTATCACAAGAGGAGGAACAATAGGCTTTTCTTCATCCAGTTGAGCTGGAACTACATCCTCCCTATGAACAAGTCTTGCATTGATAATCCTTGTGAGAATTGAGCAAAGGCCAGGCTCGTCATCAAATCTAACCTCCTGCTTTGTAGGATGAACATTCACATCTACAAGACCATCCTTAAAATCTATATTTATAACGAAAAACGGGAACTGCTTTCCCATCAAATATCCGTAATATCCCTCTTCACAGGCCTTGGATAAGACATTGGATTTAATATATCTGCCCTTTATATAAAAATGCTCAAAGGCACGATTTCCTCTGGCGATAACTGACTGACCTATAAATCCATTGATTGCAACCCTATCATCCTCATAATTTAGGTCTAAAACATTGGAGGCAATAGACCTGCCATATATTTGATATATACAGTCTGATAGGGACCCATTGCCAGAGGTCATGAGTTTTTCTCTGCCATTCATAATAAATTTGAAGGCAATCTCCGGATGAGATATGGCCAAATGCTCCACCACATCAAATACATAAGAGCCCTCAGTGCTTTCAGACTTTAAAAATTTCTTTCTGGCAGGAGTGTTAAAAAACAACTGTCTGACTATAAAGGTAGTGCCATCAGGTGCAGCAATATCATTAAAGGAAATCTCCTTGCCACCCTCAATAATATACTGACTACCTATGATAGAATCTCTCACCTTTGTAAGGAGCTCAACATTTGCCACTGCAGAAATGGAAGAAAGTGCCTCCCCTCTAAAGCCCAGGGAACGGACACTATCTAGGTCTGCAGCAGAAGAGATTTTGCTGGTTGAGTGTCTCAAAAAGGCAACTTGGATTTGGTCACTTTCAATGCCAGACCCATTGTCTGTAATTCTCATATATTCTATGCCGCCTCCCTTTATCTCTACGGAGATGGCAGTGGCCCCGGCATCAATGGCATTTTCAATTAATTCTTTTGCAACAGAAGCAGGTCGCTCAACCACCTCTCCCGCAGCAATCTTGTCAATGGTCTCTTGACTGAGTAGGTTAATTTTTCCCATTAATTATTCACCTTATTTTGCAGTTCGTATAATACGTTTAAAGCCTCAAGAGGGGTGATTTTGGTCACATCCAGGTCTTTTAGGTCGGCAATAGCCTCCGCCTGAGATTCGGTAAAGTTAACCCCCTTGTAATTCTTTAACTTTTCTTCTATTTGTTCTTGCATTGCAATCCTGTCAGATACAGCTGCAATATCATTTTCATTAAGGGAATCCACTATGGTCCTTGCCCTGGTTAATACTGCCTCTGGCAGGCCTGCCAAGCGGGCTACCTGGATACCATAACTCTGGTCCGCCCCGCCTCTTACAATCTTTCTGAGGAATATAATATCCTCCCCATTTTCAGATACAGCAATCCTGTAATTCTGAACTCCCCTAATTTGATTCTCCAACTCGGTAAGCTCGTGGTAGTGGGTGGCAAAAAGGGTTTTAGCATTAATGACATCAGCAATGTGCTCTACCACAGACCAGGCAATTGAAAGGCCATCATAGGTAGAGGTTCCCCTGCCAATTTCGTCCAAAATAAGGAGAGATTTATTAGTGGCATTATGTAATATATTAGCCACCTCATTCATCTCTACCATAAATGTAGACTGGCCAGTAGACAGGTCATCTGATGCTCCAACCCTGGTAAATATCCTATCCACAACCCCAATATGGGCACTGCTGGCAGGAACAAAGGAACCTATCTGGGCCATTAATACAATCAAAGCCACCTGCCGCATATAGGTGGATTTACCAGCCATGTTAGGACCTGTAATAATTGCAATTGTATTTGTATCTGAATCAAGATAGCAATCGTTTGGTATGAAGGAACCATCTCCAATCATCTGCTCTACAACTGGATGGCGGCCATCTTTGATCTCGATTATTCCCCTGCCGTCAATGGTAGGTCTCACATAATGGTTCTTTTCTGCCACCACAGCCATAGAGATAATTGCGTCAAGACTGGCAATAGATTTGGCAGTCTTTTGTATCCTGTCCACCTCTCCGGCAATTGTATCCCTAACAGTTTTAAAAAATTCATATTCTATAGAATTAAGTCTGTCCTCAGCTCCTAGAATAGAATCCTCCAATTCTTTTAATTCCGCTGTATAGTATCTCTCCGCATTTGTGAGAGTCTGCTTTCTAATATAGTAATCCGGCACTAGCTCAGAGTAAGAATTGGTAACCTCCAAATAAAAACCAAATACCTTGTTGTATTTGATCTTTAGGTTTTTAATACCTGTCTTTTCCCTTTCCTTGGCCTCCAATTCAGCCAGCCAGCTTTTGCCATCAATTTTTGCAGCCCTAAGCCTGTCTACCTCCTCGTTAAAGCCAGACTTTATCACGTCACCATCTCTTGCAGAAAGAGGTGGCTCATCATCAATAGTCTCATCAATGAGCAAAAACAAATCCTTTAAATCGTCAATGCCCTCATCAAACTTTGAAAGGAGTTTGGAAGAATAGGATTTCATCACCATTTTGATAGGTGCCAGCATGGAGATAGACTGCTTGAAAGCAATCAGATCTCTAGGATTGGCAGACTGGTAGGTAATTTTCGTCACAAGCCTCTCCAGGTCATAGACAGATGAAAGATATTCTCTGATTTCTTCCCTATCTATAAGAGAAGAATTAATATCCTCAATAGCATCCTGCCTTTTGATAATTTCATCTACAGAAACTAAAGGCTGCTCAATATATGATTTGAGCTGTCTAGCACCCATTGCAGTTTTTGTCTTATCTAAAACCCAAAGCAAGGACCCACGCTTTTGCTTGTCACGCATGGTCTCTATCAATTCCAGATTGCGCCTGGTTGAATTATCCAAAAGCATAAACTTGCCATCTGTATATGGAGTGATATGGGTCAGGTGAGATAATTCGGATTTTTGGGTCTCTTTCAGATAAGCTAAAAGAGCGCCGGCAGATATTTTGCCCACTACAAAATCTATTAATCCCAGTCCCTCTAGTGAATGAGCATGAAAATGATTAAGAATTCTCCTGGTGCATAGCGTATCATCAAAATAAGATTCGTCTAACATAGAAATGCTAGTGTCCATTCTCTCGCAAATCTTGTCTATATTAAATCCTGTGTCCTCCACAGTCTTGGAATAGATAACCTCTGCAGGATTAAACTTTGCAATCTCATCAGCCAGTTTTCTGCTAGAATCCACCTCTGTCAAAAAGAAGTCAGCTGTAGAAATATCGCAGGCACTAATTCCAAATTTACCCTTGGCAAAATAAAGAGAAATAATAAAGTTATTGCTTCCCTCATCCAGAGCCATCTGATCTATATTGGTGCCAGGGGTAACTACCCTGATTACCTCTCTTTTAACCAGGCCCTTGGCCTCTTTGGGGTCCTCCACCTGCTCGCAAATGGCCACCTTGTAACCACGAGAAACAAGCCTGTTAATATATGTGTCAGCAGCATGAAATGGGACCCCACACATTGGTGCCCTCTCTTCCATTCCACAAGACTTGCCTGTCAATGTCAGTTCCAACTCTTTTGAGACCAGCTTAGCATCCTCAAAAAACATCTCATAGAAATCACCAAGTCTATAAAACAAAATACAGTCCTTGTACTCTTCTTTTGTCTTTAAATACTCCTGCATCATTGGAGTGTATTCGCCCACTATTCTTCCCTACCTATCTATAAATTAATACTAGTAATAACAGCTTCCGCCACCTTTATTCCATCCATGGCAGCAGAGGTAATTCCGCCGGCATACCCTGCTCCTTCACCACATGGATAAAGTCCTGAAATATTCGAAACAAAGTTTTCATCCCTATTAATTCTAACAGGGGATGAGGTCCTTGATTCCACTCCAGAAAGAATTGCATCATCCCTATCAAAACCTTTAATCTTTCTGCCAAAAACAGACATAGATTCAATGATGGATTGATTGATATCTGATGAATATATCTCTGAAAGTTTTGCAAAATCCCTTTGGCCTTTACATTCTGAAGAAAAGTCCCCATAGGATAAAGTCAGTTTATCTGCCTTAAAATCCCCAAACAACTGCTGGGGAATCTTGCCAGAGCAAAGGCTAAAAGCCTTTTCTTCTATGAGCCTCTGGTAGGCAATGCCTGCAAGGGGATTTGTCTTATCAAACTCTCTGCTTCCCACAGAGACAACAATAGCACTGTTGGCATTTTTGCTGTCTCGCTTTGAATAGGACATGCCGTTTACAACCAGCCTATTTGTCTCCGATGAGGAATTAACAACAAAGCCGCCTGGACACATGCAAAAAGAATAAACGCCTCTGCCATTTGACAGATTGTTTGTAAGTTTGTATGAGGCAGGCTCCAACTCCCTGAAAGAATCCCCGTACATAGTCTGTGAAATCAATTCCTGAGGATGCTCAATCCTAAATCCCACAGCAAAATCTTTTGCCTCCATATGAAAGCCCTTTTCATACAGGGTATTAAAGGTATCTCTGGCAGAATGACCTATAGCAAGAATCACATGAGAACTTTTATAGAGTTTGTTCCCAGCCATAATTCCTGCCAATTTAGAATCTTCCACAATAAAGTCTGTGACCTGACAATTAAAATGAAACTGGGCCCCCATTTCAATCATGGATTTTCTCATGTTAGCAATAACATTTTTTAAAACATCAGTTCCAATATGAGGTTTAAAATCGTACAAGATTTTTGGATCAGCACCAAATTCTACAAAGGTCTCTAGGACAAACTTGTTGCGGCCATTTTTGTCGTTTACTAAGGTATTGAGTTTTCCATCAGAAAAAGTGCCTGCGCCGCCTTCTCCAAACTGGACATTGGAATTGGTGTCAAGGATTCCTGTCTCCCAGAATTTTAGGATGTCCTCAGTCCTTTCCTCCACCTCCTTGCCTCTCTCAAAAACAATAGGGCAAAGACCTGCCTTGCAGAGAATATATGCAGCAAAAAGACCTGCTGGACCTGCCCCTATAACAAGAGGTCTTTCAGATTTATTATTTGCTCTAGGAAGTATAAATTCTTTTTTATTATACTCATGGACATTATTATCCTTTGAGAAAGATTTAAGAATCCTAGATTCCAACTTGCCATCTAATTTTACAAGAAGGGAATAGACATAAAACAAGTCCGGTTTTTTTCTAGCGTCCACAGACCTTCTCAGAATCTTAAAATCCAAAATATCCTCTGGCTTGATCCTTAATTTATTAATTATATGATTTTTTATATTTTCTACTGGCTCACCAACAGAAAGTTTTAACTGGTCTATCTGTATCATTTACATTCCTCTATAAGACTAGTTGCCACAAGAGAGGCAGATGAATAGGCCCACTGCAAATTGTAGCCTCCGCATATTCCATCTACATCCAGTGCCTCACCCATAAAATAAAGTCCTGATTGAAGCTTTGACATAAGAGTATTTAAATCAACATCCTCCAGGGAAACTCCTCCGGCAGTAACCTGGGCGCTGTTAAAGCCCTTGGTGCCTTTGAGAGATATTTTAAAATCTTTGAAGGAATCTAAGAGATAGTCTAAATCCTCTTCGTCTAGTTTAGAAACCCTTGTGTCAGAATATATCCTAGCCTCCTGCAGGACTTGGTCTATAGCCTTCTCTGGGCATATACCATACAAGGCAGTGGAAATCTGGCTTTCTTTATGTTTGTCAAATCTATCTTTTATCTCTGCCCGGGCCTTCTCCCTTGTAAAATAAGGGAGAAAATCAATATGAAGCTCTGATAAATTTTTATGGAGACCATCAAATCCCACAAACCTGCTGATACACATAACCGGATATCCGGAAACCCCATCCTTGTTAAACTGGATTTCTCCCTGACAAGAATGACCTCTATAACTAACCTGGCCTAAGGCCCTCAGGCCAGCCAAAGATTTGAGACATATATCATCTGATTCCAAACCAACCAATGCTGGAGACAGTTCTGTAACTTTCATGCCAAATTTTAAGGCAGTCTTGTAGGCCAGTTTAGTAGTGCCAAGAGTAGGTGCTGCTTGACCGCCTGTGGCGATGGCAACATTTCTGGCCCTAATTTTTTTATCAGATGCAGAAACTATAAAGACATCTTTTTTATCTATTTCTTTACAGGTGCAGTTTAAATACAAATCTATATTTTCGTGATTATTAATCTCATTCTCCAAGAGGGTCCTGACTGTTTTGGCCTGATTGGTAATTGGGTAATAATATCCATCCAGGCTTTTGGAAATCAAGCCCAGCCCCCTCATAAAGTCTATTAATTCCTGGTGTTGGTCCTTGATGAAATCCAGATTTGAATTGGAATAGTAAAACTCAGGCCCCATATTTGAGTTGGTAAAATTGCAACGGCCATTACCTGTGGAGAGAATTCTCCTGCCCACATACTGATTACTCTCTATTAAAGAGACCAAAAGACCTGCTCTTGCAGATTTAATTGCAAGAACAAGTCCAGAAAAACCAGCACCAACTATGCAAATGTCATAAATATTATTGTTTTCCATAATAAAACACCTAATTACATGAGATGCAATTTTACGGCTAAATTAACCAACCTGCTTCCACCAGGAAAACGCATTAAAGTCTCCTCGTCCACTCCCTTAAATAGTAGCAAGGCAATAAAGTATGAAATAATGCCCAGCAATATGGCAATCAAAGTTGCAATGCCATTAGAAAGCCTAGCTGACAAGGCCATAGCAGTCAGTGAGTCAACTAATTTGTAAGAGAAAAATACTACCAACCCCATTACAATAGATGCCTCTAGAGGGGCCAAAAATACTAATCTAATATCCATATTAGATTTAGCAAACCTATAGACTGAAAGTTGATTCAATATGCACATAAGCAAAGCATAGACAGCGTTTGCTATTATAACTGCAAATATATTAAGTTTGAATACCTCCAACAATACCAAGAGCAAGAGCACATGTAAAACCAGGGCTATAATTGCATTTTTAACAGGGACAGTCAGTTTATCTATACCCTGCAAAACGCCGTTTGAAAGTGTTGAAAGAGAATAAAAGATTATTGAAACTCCTCCAACAATCAGCATCATGGCAGAGGTCTTGTCATCATCATTAAATAGTAATCTCATTATTGGTGAGGCCAAAGTCATCATGCCCACAGCACAAGGAAAGGCTAATACCATTACAAACCTGTTGGCCATATTAATCTGCCTTTTTACCAACTGATGATTTTCAGAATAAAAAGCTGCAGTAAGGCTTGGAACTGTAGATGCCGCCATGGCGCTGGCAATGGAAATAGGCACATTTATAAGGACCTTGTATTGTCCTGTAAAGACACCCCACCACTCAGAAATCATCTTGGCTCCATAGCCCTGAGTGCTGGCGATATTCTTAAATATAGCCTGATCAATAATAGATGATATATTGTAAACCGTAGTGCTCAAAAGCACTGGAATAATAGTCATAAATAAGATGGAAAAAATGCTCATGTAATCTTCTACTTGCCTTGACTTATCCCTTTTAACCATCTTTTTAAGGACTTTTTTGAAAACCGCAAAGATAAATAAAAGGAACAATAAAGCAAAGGCTGCACCTGTAGCGGTACCCAAAGTACCTCCGGCAGCGCCAAAAGCAGCAGCATAATCTCCTTCATTTCCAAGGACATTACCTACCTTTTTACCGTAGGAGAAAAGGATTGTAGCAGCCACAACAGAAATAATGGCATTGACTATCTGCTCTCCTATTTGAGAAATAGCACTAGGAATCATAGTCCCCAGGCCCTGAAAAAAGCCTCTAAATACTCCAAGAACAGCCACAACCAATAGTGTTGGGGCCAGGACCTTTAATGCAATAGCTGCAAGAGGTGTCTTAAGGAGTTGTCCTGTAAAAAATTCCGCACCAAAAAAGACTATAGCAGAAGCTAGGCCTCCACTGCCTAACGCAAAAATAAGGGCTCCGTGCAAAACCCTGTTTGCGTCTTTAACGTGCCCTTTTGCCATTCTTGCAGATACCAGTTTAGATACTGCAAGTGGAATGCTATATGAAGAAATCAAAAGTATTATATTGTAAATCTCATAAGCGGTGCCGTAATAATCATTGCCTGTTTTACCAATTGTAGCCGTAAGTGGGATTCTGTAAATGAGTCCCACTATACGGCTGATAATTGAAGCTATGGCAAGGATAGAACCCTGCATTAAAAAACTGGCATCACTTCTTTTAGTGCTTTTTGTCATAAATAAAATTAGTTAGCCTTTTCAAATTCTTCTACGGTAGCATAATACTCATTGTCACCTACATAGTTTGCTGACTTGTCTGTCTGCTGGCAAGCCTGAATCCATGTGGTACCAACATTAAGCTTTATCTCGTCACCATTCATGTCATAGTAATGAGTAATATCACTATCTCCGTCCTTAGACCAAGTGATGTCAATCATCTTACCATTTGTAAGGAACTTGCCTGTGCCGGTGTTCTGGCTGAGATAATATCCAAGGTACTGAGAACCTTCGTATGTCCACCAATCTACAGTCTCAATAATGATGTTTTTAGCAGTAAGCTGCTCACCTGTGATAGCATCAATCTGCTCTTTGCCAAATTCATATCTGTAGTAGAGGCCATCCTCCTCGTTGTAAACCCAGTATGGATGGTTTGTATAATAGTAGAGTTTGAGAGCCTGACAATCCTCTCCATCCTCTAATTTATTACCATTTGCATCAAATACAAAGTGAGGCTCATAATCAGCAGGAAGTGTCTGGTCATAAGACTTTTTCTCTACACCAATATCGATACCTTTTGAGTTTGTATAAAGTGTGTGCTCAGACTTGCCTGTTCTGTAACCTGCTGCCTTGTCCTTAGAGCCCTCTAATGTGAGGAGGTTAAGATTCTCAACTAAGCCACCATCTATAAGCTCAAATGCTGCTGGGTTACCACCGGCATGAACATATACCGCATCATATTCGCTGGCAAAATATACATAATAAGGTCTAGATGATCTAACATTACCAATCTGATCAAGGCCAGAATAATCATCAAAAATTGCCATCATTCTAGTGATTCCGCCCTCAGCAACGCACTCATAGATAACACCAGCATTTGCAATACCATACTGTGGTAAGCAAGCCTTTGTGTTCTCAATCATAACGGCTACAGGACGCTGTCTACCGTACTCTTCGTCAACCCAATCTCCTGTCAGATAAGATCTAACCTGGCCCTCATCATTTGTCTGGGTCCAGAATTCAGCATTCAGATCTTCGGCAACCTCATCAGGCTCCTCAGTGTCAACACTAGTAGAAGTATCTTCTACAGGCTCTTCCTTTTTGCCACAAGCAAAGAGTGTGGCTGTCAGTGCAGTTACAAGCACCAGGGATAGCAGTTTCTTTTTCATTAATGTCTCTCCTTTTCTAGCGGGAAATCTTGAGTATATCAAGAATCTCCCTTTGTTTTTCTTCCATGGCAGATGCATCTGAATCTGTCATGTGGTCGAATCCCATGAGATGTAACATGGAATGGGTTATAAGAAATGCATATTCTCTCAGCAGTGAATGGCCATATTCCTCTGCCTGAGAATGGATGCGCTCTATGCATAAAACCACATCCCCCAATATCACCTCACCAGATTCTGGATTAAACAAATCCTCATTCTTTTCTATTTTACTAAAATCTCCAGCACTTTCATAGTCAATCATTGGAAAAGAAAGCACATCAGTCGGAGAATCTATATCTCTAAACTCCTTGTTGATAGCCTGAATCCCCTCGGCATCAGTGATTGTAATGGAAACTTCTGCCTCAAAGGGAAATCCCAGATGATCAAGACTGGTTTCAATAACCTGCTTGGCGATTTTTTTGTAATCAAAATCAAAATCTACAGTAACTTCTTCTTCAATATAAACTGTCATTTAATATGTCCTCTTTTGCCAATCTCTCTCTGATTATCAAAAATTGATTCATAGTCAATCCAGAATTATCGTAGTAACCCTTTTGAGATAATTCGTTAATTGTTTGATATATAACCATGTTCTGATTCCAAGATGATGACATGGAATCTGAATCAAATAATTCAACCTTGGTGACAACAGAATCTACCATGTGGACAATAGCCGATTCTTTAGTGCTAGGCAAATTCAAAATGCATCCATATTCTGAAAGAATTTTAATAACATCTATAGGGAAACAATGGTTGTTGGCAATTTTTAAAGCATTGTCAATAATAGGCTCCCCCTCTAATTTGCCAAGTCTATAGTAAAATCCGGCTGTTGCTGCCAAGTCCACATTTGCATTTATAGCCCTGGCACATTCTCTAGAAAGGGCTGACACCCTTTTTGCATGGGTAAACTCTATATAGGAGAATTTGTGAATGTCCTGATATAGGCTATAGTCCGGACTAAGGTAAAGCTCATAGGGCATGGTCTGTTCTTTTGCTACTATCCTGTTTAGGAAGACTACAAAGACAGAAGAAAGCAAACACACAAACAGGCCCTCAGCCAAGGCTCCCATTACCACATTGAAAGAAATTTCCAAATAGGTGAAATAATAAAATATTACGGGAATAAGGGTATTGATGGAAAATATCATTATTAGCCCACATATTTTGTTTAAGGAATCATCGATTTTTAAAATAGATGAAATAATAATCCCAAAGGATATGAGAAGAATATAGCAAATCAGCATGTAGCTACTAATGTCATTTGCCACAGCCAAAAGGCTGACTAAAAAAATGCCAAAAGCAGCATTTGTGCCCTGATGAAATACCGTGCTAGCTATGAGAACAAAAAGCATAACCGGGGCAAAAAAATCTGGGGCAAACTGGGAGGATAAAATCATAATGACAAAGTCTATTAGTACAACAAATAAAACTTTGCCATAGGTAATCAAATTGTCCTCTGGCAGCACTCCCCTAATTCTTTTTAGGGTAAAATCCACAGCCATCATAAAGAAAAAACATATATCCAAGGCCAGTAGGCATATTACTTTGTCTATTAATAAGGAATTAAGCAGGGATATTGCAATGGTACTTGCAATAAAAATTATTGCTACACCAAGGAGGTTGAAAAACCTCATCCATGAAAATCTGTTAGTAACTGTCATGATTTAGCCCTTTTAGTCTTAGAATTTTGTCTTTTCTCAGCCACCTCGTAGGCGTTAACAATCTTTTGCACAAGAGGATGACGGACAACGTCAGCAGCCTTTAATTCACAAAGGCTAATGTCCTCAATATTTTTAAGAACAGCCATTGCATCATCCAGACCAGATTTTTGCCCCTTTGGCAAATCTTTTTGGGTCTGGTCACCGGTAATAACAGCCTTTGACCCAAAGCCAATTCTTGTCAAAAACATTTTCATCTGGGCAGGAGTTGTATTTTGAGCCTCGTCCAAAATAATAAATGCATTGTCCAAAGTCCTGCCACGCATGTAAGCAAGAGGAGCAACCTCAATCAGCCCCTTTTCCATATTCCTCTGGAAGGCCTCAGCCCCCATTATCTGATAGAGGGCATCGTACAAAGGCCTGAGATATGGGTCAACCTTGCTCTGCAAATCACCTGGCAAAAATCCCAGTTTCTCTCCGGCCTCAATGGCAGGTCTAGTGAGGATGATTCTGCTAACCTCCTCATTTTTAAAGGCGGTGATAGCCTTTGCCATAGCCAGATAGGTCTTGCCAGTACCGGCAGGTCCCACGCCAAAAACAATCATATTGTTTTCAATGGCATCTACATATTTTTTTTGACCAAGAGTCTTTGGGGCAACGGGCTTGCCTGTAGTAGTATGGCAAATAATCTCCCCCCTGGCCTCAGAGGTCAAATGACTCTCTACCTTTTCGATTTCTAATGACATAACGTAATTTACATCCTGCGTTGTAATTGTATTTCCCTTTTTAGCCAGGCTCAGCAATTCATCAATGACAGTATGGGCATGTCTAACCCTGTTTTCCTCCCCCATCAGTCTGAGGGAATCATCTCTTGCCACAAGGCTGACATTCATCTTTTTTTCTATGCTTTTAATGTGCTTGTCAAACTGGCCAAATATATTTCCCATATACTGGTTGGGAATTGAAATATCTAATGAAAATTCGTCCATTTTACTCTACTGTATCAATAATAAGTGTCATCTCGTCACATTTTTCAGCCTTGATTGAAACAGCCTTTCTAATCATTTCCTCGGCTACTTTGGCCTTTTCCATGCTATTGGCGTGGATGAAGCAAATAGGCTCATCAAGAGAAATAGCATCTCCCACCTTTTTGTTTAAGATGATGCCCACAGACATATCTATCACATCATCAAAAGTCTCACGACCTCCGCCTAATGTCATGGAAGCCAAACCCACAGCCTCAGCCTTTATAGCGTGTACATAGCCTGCCTCATTAGCCTTTACAGGAATAATGTACTTGGCAGGCTTAAATTTATTAATATCCTTTGCAAAAGAAGCATCTCCGCCTTGGTATTCAATAAACTCTACAAATTTATTAAAGGCAGAACCGTCCTCAATAGCCTTTTCCATGAGCAGGCGAGCCTTTGCCTTGTCAGTCTCAATACCTGAGAATGCAATCATCTGGGCTCCCAGACTATATACAACCTCCATAAGGTCTTTTGGTCCATTGCCACGTAATGCGTTAATGGCTTCAATAACCTCCAGATTGTTGCCGATAGCATATCCTAATGGCTCATCCATATTGGTGAGAATTGCTGCGATTTTCTTGCCGGCCCTCTTTCCTATATCAACCATAGATTGGGCCAACTCCAGCGCCTTGTCCTTGGTCTTCATAAAGGCACCATCTCCAACTGTTACATCAAGTACAATTGCATCTGTGCCAGCAGCCAGTTTCTTTGACATGATAGAACCTGTAATAAGGGATGTCTCGTCTACTGTTGCCGTAACATCTCTTAGGGCGTACAACTTTTTGTCAGCTGGAGCAAGATTTTTAGACTGTCCAGTAACTGCAATTTTAATATCATTTACCTGATGAATGAAATCATCATCTGAAAGTTCTACATTAAAGCCTGGGAATGCCTCCAATTTATCAATAGTACCACCAGTATGTCCTAGTCCTCTACCAGACATTTTTGCAACAGGCACCCCAATAGAGGCAATGATAGGCCCAAGTACAAGAGTGACCTTGTCTCCTACGCCACCAGTAGAATGCTTGTCGATTTTGACCCCATTTATAGAAGAAAGATCTAAAATTTCCCCTGAGTCTCTCATGGCCATAGTAAGGTCATATCTTTCCCTAACATTCATTCCCTTAAAATAGATTGCCATAAGTAAGGCAGAAATCTGGTAATCAGGAATTGAACCATCAGTATATCCATCAATAATGTGATAGATTTCCTCTGTAGATAGTTCTTGACCCATTTTCTTTTTTTCAATTAGATCGTACATTCTCATAAAAAACACCTCTTATATCATTTATGATAGGGCTCGTTTTTCATAATTCTAAAAGCCCTATATATTTGCTCAAGGAGAATCACCCTCATAAGTTGGTGTGGAAAGGTCATCATAGAAAAGGATATCTTGTAATCCGCTCTAGATAAAACCTCATCAGACAAGCCCAAAGACCCTCCAATAACAAAATCAATATCTGAAATTCCATTTATAAATCCATTGTCCAAATACTTTGAAAATGCAATGGAATCCATCTCTTTGCCCTTTATAGCCAGCGCGATGCAAAAATCCTTTGGATCTATGTGTTTTAAGATCCTCTCCCCCTCTTTGTTTTTGATGAGGGCGGCCTGGGTATCAGAGAGATTCTCTATAGTTTTCTCATCCGCCACCTCTATTATCTCGAGGGAACAGTATTTTGATAGTCTTTTGGAATACTCTGAAATAGCATCAGAATAGAATTTTTCTTTTATTTTTCCAACACAAAGAATCTTTATATTCATGTCTAATATTTTAGTTCATTTCCAATAAGGACACAATCTTTATTCCTTAATATAGACATAGTTGGCCACGTATGGAGCCTGGGAATATTCTCCCTTTGAATCCTTTAAAACTACCCAAAGAACACTTGCCCCATCCAGTACATAAAATGGCTGAGAATACCTGATACCTCCCCCTAGAGAAGGGTCAGACCCATCCCAGGTATAGTAGGCACTATAGCCGGAAGGAACATGGATTGTAATCAGGGTAGGCTCGTAGTAGATGCCAGATGCAGGAGTAACCTCTGGAGTAGGCACAACCATTTCATCATAAGTAATATTATAAGTTTCAGACACTACCTGAGAATACTCATTATTGTTCTTTTGGCACACTGCCTTAACAGTGGTTTCGCCCTCTTCCAACTCAATGGAACCCTTGTAAAGTTTTCCGGAGGTGGTTGGATTTTTCCCGTTGGTAGTGTAGTAGATATCATAGCCATTACTCTCTATCAGATATAGGGTAATCTTAGAATGATATTCTCCCCCGTCCAGGCTAAAGGATGGTGGAAGCACTGTATATTCAGATATCAAATCCAAGATTTCATCATTAGGGGCCGATGCTGCCAAATTATTTATAGAATCATAGTCCCCAATATACTGGTAAGAATCCAAAAGATAAGTGTAAACCTGTGTATTTTCCGGATCCAGAGTAAGGGCCATATTAAACTTTGTGATTGCGTCACTGTAATCCTTTAATTCATAGTACATCCTACCCTGACCATACAGGGCATCAAAGGATGAGGAATCGATAGAAAGAGCCTCTGAATAATATTCCAGAGCCTTTTTGTACTGCTCATCAGCCTCGGCCTCATATGCTAGTTTCATTCGATAATCAAAGGTGTGGGTGCTATTAAAATATACAATGACAAAAATAATAGATAAAATTAGAGTAAGGAAAAAGCCCAGAATTACTCCAAGCTTTCCCCTTGATATTTGAATTTCTTTACTTTTAGAACCAGTTACTTTAATGTCAATTGCAGGCATGGAATCAGTGTCTATGTCATTATAGACACCATTGTTGAACTTGTCAGACTTTGCCTTGTCCTTGTCCTCTACCACTCTAGATAAAAGTTCCTCTTCAAAGACATCATATTCAGGCACAAGTTGAATAGACTCTCCACAGAATGGACAGTACAAAAGTCCAGATTCAATTTCCTTTCCACATTTTTGACACTTCATAAATTAGAATAAACCTGTAATTACCCCATCATCAGTAACGTCAATATTGTATGCAGCAGGAGTCTTTGGAAGTCCTGGCATTGTCATGATAGAACCAGTAACAGCAACTATAAAGCCAGCGCCAGCAGAAGGATAAATCTCTCTTACATTGAGAGTGAAACCACTAGGTCTGCCAAGTTGTTTTGGATCATCTGAAAGAGAATACTGGGTCTTGGCCATACAAACTGGGAAAGAACCCATACCAAGGTCAGTAAGTCTCTTTAATTCTTTTGCTGCAGCAGGTGAATATGAAACATCTTCTGCCCCATAAATCTCTTTTGCAACAGTCTTTATCTTTTCATCAAGGGAGAGACTGTCCTCATAGAGAGGCTTAAAATCGCTCTTTTTAGTATCTAATACCTCAAGGACTTTGTTGGCCAGCTCTACGCCGCCCTTGCCACCAAATTCCCATACCTTTGAAAGGGCAAACTCACAACCTCTCTTTTGGCAGAAGTCTCTAACATATTCTGTCTCTGCCTCTGTATCAGATACAAAAGCATTGAGGGTAACAACAACTGGCACCCCGTATTTATGCAAGTTCTCAATGTGTTTTTCCAGGTTTACAATACCCTTCTTTAAGGCGTCTAAATTTTCTTCTTTAAGCATGTCCTTTGCCACACCGCCGTTGTATTTTAAGGCTCTGATAGTGGCAACTAAAACAACAGCATCAGGCTTTAAGCCAGCCATGCGGCACTTGATATCAAAAAACTTTTCAGCACCTAAATCTGCACCAAAACCTGCCTCAGTAATTGTAATATCAGCAAGTTTCATAGCAGCCTTGGTAGCCTTAACAGAGTTACAGCCATGGGCAATATTTGCAAATGGACCACCATGGACAATTGCTGGTGTATGCTCTAATGTTTGAATAAGGTTTGGTTTTAGGGCATCCTTTAAAAGAGCTGCCATAGAGCCAGTGGCCTTTAGGTCCTCAGCAGTAACTGGCTTGCCATCAAAAGTATAGGCAACAATAATTCTGCCAAGACGCTTCTTTAAATCATGCATGTCATCAGCCAGGCAAAGGATAGCCATAATCTCAGAGGCTACTGTGATTACGAAATGGTCTTCTCTAACCATACCATCCATCTTTGAGCCAAGGCCAACAACTATATTTCTAAGGGCCCTGTCATTCATATCAAGGCATCTCTTCCAAACTATCTGTCTAGGGTCAATGCCCAGTTCATTTCCCTGCTGAATGTGGTTGTCTAAAATGGCTGCAAGCAGATTGTTTGCAGAGGTAATAGCATGAAAATCTCCAGTGAAATGAAGATTCAAATCCTCCATAGGAACTACCTGGGCATAACCGCCGCCAGCGGCACCACCCTTTATACCAAAACAAGGTCCTAAAGAAGGCTCACGAAGGGCCAGACAAGCCTTTTTACCAAGGACACCCATGGCCTCAGCCAATCCAACTGATGTAGTAGTTTTTCCTTCACCAGCAGGAGTAGGGTTTATCGCAGTAACTAAAACTAACTTTCCATCCTTTTTGTCCTTAATTTTGTCTAACAGTTCATCGGAAAGTTTGGCCTTATATTTTCCATACAATTCCAAATCATCTTCGTTTACATCAAGTTGAGCCGCTACCTCTTTGATGTGAACCATTTTAGTTTCCTGTGCAATTTCAATGTCTGACTTCATGACTAAACTCCTTTTCTTCCCTTAATTATTGATTTATTACCTCTTCAAACTCTGATATAGACATCCTAATTTCTCTAGGTTTGGTACCCATTTCAGGTCCAACTACCCCTGCCTCAGCCAATTGGTCCATGATTCTGGCAGCCCTGTTGAAACCTATTCTAAAGTTTCTCTGTAGGTAGCCAATAGAACCCTTTTGGTTTTCTATAACAAGACGTCCGGCCTCAGCAAAAAGCTGGTCCCTGGAATTATCAGGCTCGCCGGAAATGGAAACTGTAGAAGAATCCACGTCAGAGTTGTTTATGATATTTTCAATTTCACTATTGTCGAAAGAAAAGTCGTTATTATTCTTAAGAAATTCAACTACAGCAGATACCTCGTCATCTGAGACAAAGGCACCCTGCACTCGAATAGGCTTTGATAGGTTTTGAGGGGCATAAAGCATATCGCCGTTACCCAACAAATCCTCTGCACCATTCATATCTAAAATAACCCTGGAATCTGTACCAGATGATACAGAAAAGGCAATTCTAGATGGCACGTTAGCCTTTATAAGTCCTGTAATAACATTTACCGTAGGCTTTTGTGTTGCAATAATAAGATGAATACCAGCAGCACGAGCCAACTGGGCCAATCTAACAATTGAATCCTCAACATCTGCAGCAGCCACCATCATTAGGTCTGCCACCTCGTCCAAGATGATTACAATCTGAGGCATCTTCTCTCTTCTGTCCTCAGCAATATCATCTGGCAGAGCATTTGATGCCACCTTTTCGTTATAGCCCTCTATATTTCTGACCCCGGCCTTGGCCAAGAGTTCGTACCTGTCTGTCATTTCCTTTACAGCCCAATGCAAGGCACCCGCAGCCTTTTTAGGGTCAGTAACAACAGGAATCAATAGGTGTGGAATCCCGTTGTAAACAGAAAGTTCAACCATCTTTGGATCTACCATGATCATCTTTACCTCTTCAGGTGTGGCATGGTAGAGAATAGACATAATAAGAGTGTTGATACAAACTGATTTACCGGAACCTGTAGCACCTGCAATGAGGAGGTGAGGCATCTTTTCTATATTGCCCACCACAACTGATCCAGAAATATCTTTTCCAACACAGAAAGAAATCTTTGATTTGGCTTTTTTAAACTCTGAAGAGGCCACCAACTCTTTGAAACCAACCAGGGACTTTTCCCTATTAGGAACCTCGATACCAATGGCAGACTTGCCTGGTATTGGAGCCTCGATTCTCACATCAGTAACAGCCATATTTAGTTTTATATCATCAGCCAAATTAACAACCCTAGAAACGCGGGTGCCCTCTGCAATCTCCAACTCATATCTGGTAACAGAAGGACCTAGTGTAACCTCGGTAACATTGGCTGAAACCCCAAAGTTACCAAGGGTCCTCTGCAACTTATTTGCCATCTCAGAAAGGTAGGCCTTTGAATCCCCTCCACCCTTTTTGGTGTCTTTTAAAAGATTAAGAGGTGGGAACTTGTATGGCTTGTCCTTTTTAGCCTTCTTTTGCTCAATCTCCCTAGATACAGAATCATCATAATTCTCAGTGCTAGCCTGTACAGGAGCAGGAGCGCTCGGCCTCGACTCAGGTCTTGCCTCAGGCTGGCTGGTCTTTACAATATTATCCTCCGGCAACTTAAACTTGATTTGGTTGCTTTCCTCTACCTGATACTTGGTCTCATCCAAGACAGGATTATTATTTTCTGCAAACTCATGGGTCCCATGAGACTTTTTATTGGCAGAAAGCTTATGTCTTTTGGTGTCTGTGACCTCCATGTCTGAATCAGCCATGTTGATTTTAATCTCGCCCACATCACCATTTAATCCAGAGATAGGCATATCCTCTACCAGAGTTGTATTAGAGGTAACCCCAGTCCGCTTTCTATTTCTCCTAGAGCCGGCCTTGTTTTCAATCTGCTGCCTCTCCAGTTCTTTTTCCTGCTCAATCTTTTCGATGATAGCCTGACGGTCAGAATTAAATCTGCTCTGGTCTATCTCTCTCTCCAGCATCATTTGCTCCCTGCGGAGTCTTCTTCTAGCAGCAGCTTTGTCGGCATGATACCTAGAGGACTGTCTCACCTTATCAAAAGCAAATCTTTCGATGATAATAATGGTGCAGACAATCATTACAATAATATCTATTAAATAAGCTCCCAGGAGCCCAAAGGAATCATAAATAAGGCAAATAATGCCTCCAGCAATAATTCCTCCCCCATTATGCCCCTCCTTTGATTGCTCAAAGACATAAATAGGGCTAAGGGCATCTGTGGCAGTGTAATCGTGACCATGAATAAACAACTCAATGAAAACACCAACAAAAAACAGCAGAACAAAGCCGGCAATGACTTTTGCCACAGCCACCTTGTTGCCATAGTTTGAGATAATAAAGAAAACTGCAAAAACCACCATAAATGGCAGTATGTATTGAATTAAACCAAATACTCCAAAGAAAAAGTCGGCAACGGCATTGCCCACCATTCCTCCAAAGCCAAAATTACTGATATTAATAAGAATACAAACAGCTATAGAAGACCATAGAACGATTTCCTTTGAGGAATCCTCAAAGAAAGGGTCTACTGGCATATCTTCTATCATTTCCTTTTTTGCTGCAGTATTTTTCTTAGATTTAGGCGCAGACTTAGACCTAGTAGATTTTCTTTTAGAATTATTCGTCCCTTTATTCGCCAAAATAAAACCTCACAAATAGTACTAATTTGGGTTTTCCCCAACATTAAAAGAGAATAGCAAAGAAACTATTCTCTTTAAAAATTTATCAACCAATTAAATAGTTATAAATGTTCTCATATTTTTCTTTCTGCACTGGCCAAGAATAGTTTTTAGACATACCTCTCTCTACTATCTTGTTCCACTGTGCCTTCTTCTCAAAGAAGATATACTTGCTGTAATTAACAGTGTTGAGCAATTCGTCGCCATTATAATTGGTGAAAGAGAAACCATCACCAGTCTTTTCATATTCATTATAGGCAACAACAGTGTCAGAAAGACCGCCTGTCTCACGTACAATTGGCACGGTTCCATATCTAAATGATATAAGTTGAGTCAGGCCACATGGTTCAAATCTGGATGGCATAAGGAATGCATCAGCAGCACCATATAACTTTTGAGCCAAACTATCATCATAACAAATATTGGCAGATATCTTTTCTGGATATTTCCAAGCATAGTGTCTGAACATATTCTCGTACTTGGACTCTCCAGTACCAATAACAACCAGCTGAGTGAAATCGTCTACGATTCCCTCGATGCAATAATTAATAAGATCCAGTCCCTTTTGGTCAGTAAGTCTAGATACGAGACCAATAAGGTATTTTTTGTTGTCTACATCGAGGCCAAGATCAGCCTGGAGTTTTTCCTTGTTAATCTTTTTATATTTTCTAAAATTAGAAATGTCGTAATTTTTATAAAGGTTAGGGTCTGTAGCAGGATTGTATTTAACATTATCAATACCATTTACAATACCCTGCATATCGTAATGTCTTGCCCTCAGGAGGCCATCCAAGCCCTCACCATAATAAGGCATCTGAATCTCGTCGCAATATTTGGCAGATACAGTAGTAATATAATCTGCATATACCAAACCGCCCTTTAACATATTGCCGCATTTCTTGTACTCCAATTTGTCAGGGGTAAAGAGGTCTATAGGAAGACCAGAAATGCCCGCAACCGTCTTAGTATCCCAGATACCCTGGAATTTTAGATTGTGTATTGTAACAACAGACTTCATACCCCAAAAGAACTGGTCTCCCTGGAATATAGTCTTGAGATAAACAGGAATAAAACCTGTTTGCCAGTCATGACAATGAATCAAATTAGGCTGGAAACCAATAAGAGGAAGCATTGATAAAACAGCCTTGTCGAAGAAAATGAATTTTTCAAGATCCCATCTATCCTCTGAATATGGATAAAAGCAATCAAAGTAGTCATGGTTGTCAATGAAATAATAGGTGACACCCTGATATTCGTACTGAAATACTCCTACATATTTGTCCCCTACCATATGACCCATGTCCATATGAAAACTGGTAATAAATTCAAAGTCCTTTTTGTATTCTTCTTTGATGAAAGTATAGTAAGGCAATACTACTCTCACATCAAAGTATTCCTTGGAAAATTCCTTAGGTAAAGCGCCGCAAACATCGGCCAATCCACCTGTCTTTACGAAAGGCACACACTCGCTTGCAGCAAATAGAATCTTGTTCATTAAGTCCCCAACCCCTTTAAAATTAGATATTACTCATCCCAGTTGTGATATACATTCTGTACATCATCATCTTCATCAAGCAAATCAAGAATCTTGTTAATCTTGTATAAATCCTGCTCGTCAGAAAGCTCAACATATGTCTGAGGGATCATTGTAACCTCAGCATCTGCCATAACAATATTTTCAGCCTCAAGAGCCTCTCTTACAGCAGAGAAATCATCAGGTGTAGTATAAATCTCGAAGCAATCATCCTCCTCTGCAAAATCCTCAGCACCAGCGTCAAGAGCCATCATCATGAGGTCATCAGCAGATAAAGAGCAATCCTCTTTAGAAACAATAATCTGTCCCTTGTTATCAAACATAAATGATACGCAACCTGGAGTACCGATTGCTCCGCCGCCCTTTGTGAAAGCAGAACGAACATTGGCAGCAGTACGATTGCGGTTGTCTGTAAGGCAATCTACGATAATTGCTGTACCATTAGGACCATATCCTTCATATCTAACTGCCTCGTAATTAACAGAACCTGCATCACCGGCAGCCTTTTTGATACCATTTTCAATTGTGGCATTAGGTACATTGTTTGCCTTTGCCTTGGCAATAACATCTCTAAGCTTTGAGTTGTTGTTAGGGTCTGGCCCCCCCTCTTTAACAGCAACGGCTATTTCACGACCGATAATAGTAAAAATCTTTCCTTTTGCAGCATCATTTTTTTCTTTTTTATGCTTAATGTTTGCAAATTTTGAATGTCCTGACATATATAATCCTCTTTTCTAATATAAATCTCTGCAAATTATAACAAAAATGCCCTAAAGGTTCAACGGAATCTAGGCGTCCGCTGGAGCAGTTTTCAGTTTCCTTTTAACATATACTTTGCCTATAACTTTGGCCTTTACTTCCTTTATGTCATAGATGAAATATTCATCCTCCAGCCTAAAAGAAGAATCGTCCTCAGGTATCTTTCCCAGCAGGGAAATAAGATAGCCATTTAATGTCTCAAAATCATCAGAAAGTTTGTGACCAGTGGTCTCCTCCACCTCCTCCAAAAGCGTGGACCCATCCATAATAAAGAAGTCATTGCCGGCTATAAATACTGATGAATCGTCCTCGTCATGCTCATCCTCAATATCACCAACAATCTCCTCCAAAATATCCTCCATAGAAAGGAGGCCAGACACCTGGCCATACTCATCTAATACAATTACCATATGCTGCTTTTTAGACTGCATCTTGGCAAATAATGTATTGATGCTGTGGGTCTCAGGGACAAACTCTGCCACCGAAAACATATCCTTTAAATCCAGTACCTGTATTTTATCAATATCCTTTTCATAAAACTCCAGCAGATCTTTTATGTGGAGAATACCAATAACATTGTCTATATCCTCAATATAGACAGGATAACGGCTCACATGATTTTCGTTAATAAAGGCTATAGCATCTCTCAAGCTCATGTGGGCATCTATAGCTACTATATTTTTCCTGTGAGTCATAATATCCTTAACATCAGTGTCCGAAAACTCAAAAATGTTTTGAATCATCTCCGCCTCCGATGCCAGAATATTTCCATCCTCATGTCCTTCATTGACAAGAGATATAACATCTTCCTCTGTAATATTTTCCCTATTAGATTTCAAATACAAAACAATTAATGCAATAAGCTCAAGTATTGCAATTACAATTAGTCCTATTATTAAAATATAGGGACTCGACCCAGACTCCATAATTTCCTCCATTTATCCTATTATATGAATATAATACCATATATAGTAAAAAAAGACTAAACAAATACCATGTTTAGTCTTATTAATCACAATAAAAACACAAAAATACTATATTACTCCTGGTCATCAAGGGGCTCAGACCCCGTTAAAGCCTCTTTTGCAATAGCATCTAGGTCTACATACTCTAGATTTACATTTTTAGGGTCCAATATATCTATAGACTCAGGGCCTGCAGGGCTGGAATCCCCAGTCTGGACTGGTGGCGTAGTTGTTACATCACTGCCTGCCTCTTCCTTTTCTTTTTCCTTTTTAAGGATTTCCTTTTCCTCAGCCTCAGTAGGCTTGTCATCATCCAAATTAAGGTGGAAATCTCCGTTTTGCATATCAAAGATATTTAAAACCTCCATGCCAAAAACATCATGCATGTAGGAATAAATCTCCTTGTTATTAATCTCTCGATTCTTTTTGCGTATAACATTCTTTTTGAGTTTGACACGGATTTCCTTTATCCAGTTAGTGATTTCGTCAGCCTCATTAGAATTGGTCCTCAACTTGTCATAGCAAAAATCCATGGTGGCCAACATCAACTGTCTGTTGGTCTCATCGGCCTCCTTGGGAATTCCCATAAGTTCATCCTCGGCACTTGCAATCCTCTCCTTGCACTCTTCTAATAGTCGCTTATCGTCATCCAATTTCTTGGAAACAAGATCGGATGTGCCCTCCATGTTTTCCATAACAGAAGACATCAGGGACTCCTTTACCTTTTTTAGGTCTTTAAGCTCTTGTTTGAGTTCTGCCTCTCTTTTTAGAAGTTCATTTTCCTTGGTCTCTAGAGCCTTTACATCATCAGGCTTTCCGCCAAGAGCAAAGAGCCTATGCCATTTCTGATCCAGAATGAGCATAGGAACCTTTATAGAAGCCAAAGCTTTTGAGAAATCACGACTAGAAGACATAAGCTCACCTCTTATTAATTCTTGTGCTGAGTAATATTGTATGATAACTGCATTAAACTATCAGATAGATGAACGTTTTCGATAACCACATTCTCAATATCGTCTAGGTCAACATGGGCAAAATTCCAAATGGCATGAATGCCTAGATTAACAACCTTCATAGCCACAGTCTTGGCGCTGGTCTTTGGGAGGGTAAGGGCTGCAATCTCTACATCATTATGCTTTACAAACTCTGGCAGGTCATCAAGCATCTGAATAGTAAGGTCTCTCACTCTCTTGCCCTTTAATTCAGGATTAATGTCAAACAATCCAATAATCCTAAAGCCATGCTTTTCAAATTTTACATATCCTGCAATGGCCTGACCTAAATTACCTGCACCGATAACAATAACATTGTGAGTCTCATTAACCCCAAGGATGTTGCCAATCTCCTCGTGGAGGTAGGCCACATTGTAACCATATCCCTGCTGGCCAAAGCCACCAAAGTTGTTTAAATCCTGTCTGATCTGAGATGCAGTAACATGCATTCTCTTGCTCAAGTCATTAGATGAAATGCGCTCCACACCATCATCCAACAACTCTCCCAAATATCTATAATATCTAGGCAATCGTCTAATTACCGCCTGGGAAATCATCTTATCCAATTTATGCCTCCATATTTGCCTTTATTAGTCTTTAAAACAATTATAAAATCTGAAAAATAAAGTGTCAAGAATTTAACAATTCCCACTGAGAATACAAATCCTCTAACTTTTCATCAATCTCTTTTTCTTTGGCTGAAAGTTCATTGAGTTTGGCAGAATTAGTCATGTTTTCAGGGATGAGGAACTGGTTTTGAATTTTTTCCTTTTCATCCTCCAGGCCCTGAATCTCCTCCTCAATCTTGTTAATCTTGTTAGTCAACTTGCGCTTTTCAGCCTCAATTTTTTTCTGCTCTTTAAAATCCAATTTGGCGCTGGACTCAGCCTTGGCCTCCTGACCATAGTCATAGGAATCAGCAGAAATACTTTGATTCAACTGCTCTTTCTTGGCTATATAGTCATCATAGTTGCCCAAATATTTGGTGAGAGAACCATTGTTTAACTCCAAAATCTCTGTAGCAGTTTGATTTACAAAATATCTATCATGGCTAACATAAATCAGAGTACCCTCATATTCATTGAGAGCCTGCTCCAACATTACCTTGGAATCCATATCCAAGTGGTTTGTAGGCTCATCGAGAATCAAAAGGTTGGACTTTGAAAGCATAAGCTTTGCCAATGAAACCCTGCCTCTCTCTCCACCAGACAAATCACAAATCCTTTTGAATACATCATCCTCAGTAAACATAAAGGCAGCCAAAGTATTTCTAACTTTAGTATCGGTCAAAAAAGGATAGGTATCATGCAATTCATCAAAAATAGTATTGGATTCTGTAAGCCCTTGTTGCTCCTGGTCATAGTAACCCACTGTAACATTGGCCCCAAAAGTAATTTGACCTGTCTCAAAGTCAGTAAGCCCATTGATACATTTTAAGATAGTAGTCTTGCCTGTACCATTGTCTCCTAGGATTGCCACCCTATCCCCCTTGTGGACATCAAATGATAGGTCAGAAAATATCAACTTGTCATCATAAAACTTTGTTACATGGGAAAAATCAAGAACATCCTTGCCCGACTCCTTGTCTATTTCCAATGTAAGGCGCATCTTTGGACCCTCCTTGTCAGGAGCATCCATCACTTCCATTTTGTCCAAGGTCTTCTTTCTACTCTCAGCCCTTTTAATAGATTTTTCCCTGTTAAATGACTGGAGTTTTTCGATGACAGCCTTTTGATGTTCTATTTCCTTTTGCTGCTTTTCATAGGACCTTTCGTAAGAAAGTTGGTAAATCTCTTTTTGTTTGACAAAAGCAGTATAATTTCCCTTGTAAACACTGGTTTTGCCATAGGATAAATCAACAACATGGTCCACTATCTTATCCAAGAAATATCTATCATGGGCCACAATTACAACTGACCCCTTGTAGGAAGACAAGTATCCCTCCAGCCACATAATAGAATTGAGGTCCAAGTGATTGATAGGCTCATCCAAAAGAAGCAAATCAGGAGCAGAGGCCAATAGCCTACCTAGACTAACTCTGGTTTTTTGACCCCCAGAGAGTTCATTCATACTCTTTGAAAACTCGCTTTCATCAAATCCAAGGCCCTTTAATATGCCCACAGCCTCTGACCTAAAAGTATAGCCACCTTCCAAATCAAATTTGTGCTGCAATTTATTATACTCATCCATAAAGGCAGCCATGTCCTCATGGGAAATATTAGCCATCTCCATTTCCATCTTAGACAAGTTTTTCTCCTGTCTCAGCAGGTCTTCTCTGGCTGAAAGCACTGTATCGAGAATCGTGGAAGAAAAAGTATCCTCCTGATACTGGGCCAAATACCCAAATGTAGAATCCTTTTTTAGGGTGACAGTGCCATCATCAGCAGGCAGGTCTCCAATTATTATCTTTAAAAGGGTAGATTTACCAGTACCATTGTTTCCAACAATGGCAACCTTTGACCCTTCGTCTACAACAAAGGTAGCATCTTTTATGATGGAGTCCTCTCCAAATGATTTGTAGATATGGGAAACATTTAAAAGCATAATAAATTCCTCAAAAAATGCGCCTGACCAAATAGTCAGGCGCAAGTAAATCTAATTACAAATTAGTCTTCTTTAACATCCTTCATTGAGAAGCTGATGCGGCCCATCTTATCCTTGCCAAGGCATACAACCTTAACAGTATCACCAAGGGTAAGAACATCCTCGACTCTATCAATACGCTCATTTGCAATCTTAGAAATGTGAACCATTCCCTCTTTGCCTGGGGCAAACTCAACGAATGCACCAAACTCTTTAATACTTACAACCTTACCTGTAAGAATCTGTCCCTGAGCGAAATCAGTAGTAATGATTTCAATCATCTTCTTTGCAGCTGCCATATTATCAGCATCTGTACCGCAGATAGAAACATTACCCTCATCTGTGATATCAATTTTAACATCACATCTAGCAATGATTTCGTTGATTGTCTTGCCGCGCTGTCCTACAACATCACCAATCTTTTCTGGATCAATCTTGAGCTGGATAATCTTTGGAGCATATTTGCCAACTTCCTTACGAGGCTCAGCAATTGCCTTGCTCATGCAGTTGTCCATGATAAAGAATCTAGCCTCACGGCAACGAGAAATAGCGCCCTCAACGATTGGACGGGTAAGACCGTGAATCTTGATATCCATCTGGATGGCTGTGATACCTTCTTTTGTACCTGTTACCTTAAAATCCATATCTCCGAAGAAATCCTCAAGACCCTGGATATCAGTAAGAAGTACGAAATCATCATCAGTATCTCCTGTTACAAGACCACAAGAAATACCAGCAACCATTGCCTTAAGAGGTACACCAGCAGCCATAAGTGACATACAAGATGCACATGTAGAAGCCATTGATGTAGATCCGTTAGACTCAAAAGTCTCAGATACGGCACGGATTGCATATGGGAACTCCTCTGGAGTAGGAAGTACAGGAAGAAGGGCACGCTCAGCAAGTGCACCGTGTCCAATCTCACGACGTCCTGGTCCTCTAGAAGGCTTTGTCTCACCTACAGAGTATGATGGGAAATTGTAGTGGTGAATGTATCTCTTTTCTGTAACAAATGGATCAAGTCCATCAATTTTTTGAGCCTCTGAAAGAGGTGCAAGAGTTACAACATCACAAATCTGTGTCTGACCACGGGTGAACATAGATGAACCATGAACACGTGGAATAATATCAACTTCAGCAGCAAGTGGTCTAATCTGTGTGATCTCACGACCGTCTGGACGCTTGTGATCCTTTAAAATCATCTTGCGAACTGTCTTTTTCTCGTACTGGTAAACAGCCTCACCGAGAACTGCAAGCCAATCCTCATTTTCAGCAAAGGCTTCCTCAAACTTTTCAGTAATCTGACGGATGTTCTCCTCGCGAACCTGCTTTTCGTCTGTAAATACAGCAACCTCCATCTCCTCAGGAGTAACAATCTCGCGCATCTTTGCGAACATCTCCTCAGGGATAGCACATGACTCATACTCATGCTTTGCCTTACCGCACTCTGCAACCATCTGATCGATGAAATTGATAATAGTCTGGTTGATATCGTGGCACTGGTAAATAGCCTCAATCATCTTGTCATCAGGAATGATATTGGCACCAGCCTCGATCATGATAACCTTTTCTCTAGTAGAAGCAACTGTAAGCTTAAGGTCTCCCTTGTCCCACTGCTCCTGAGAAGGATTGACGATAAACTGACCATCAATCATACCCATCTGTGTCATAGCACATGGGCCATCAAATGGGATATCAGAAATGCAGGTAGCAATAGCTGAACCAAGCATGGCAACAAGCTCTGGTCTGCACTCTGGGTCAACAGCCATTACAAGGTTGTTAAGAGTAACATCGTTACGATAATCCTTTGGGAAAAGAGGACGCATTGGTCTATCAATAACGCGGGCTGTAAGAACTGAATTCTCAGAAGCCTTTCCCTCTCTCTTGTTAAACCCTCCAGGAATCTTTCCTACTGAATAAGATTTCTCCTCAAACTCAACTGAGAGTGGGAAGAAATCAATGCCATCTCTAGGCTTGTCTGATGCTGTAGCAGTTGAAAGAACTGTTGTGTCACCATACTGAATGAATGCTGCACCATTTGCCTGAGCAGCAACTCTGCCGATATCAACACGAAGTGTTCTGCCGGCAAGATCCATTGTAAATGTTTTCATGGTTTTCTCCTTAAAAATTATATTTTAAGCCATAACTCGAAACTACTGAAAATGAGGCGAGGGAAAAAGGTAGCTGGCCCTATTAAAAACCTAAACAATAGGGCTAACTAAAAATTTCGCACCAAATTCAGTGGTTTCGAACTTACAGCTTATAAACTAGAAAATGAGCGGAGTAAAAACTCCGCTCTTATGGATTACTTTCTTAAGCCGAGACGCTCAATGATTGAACGGTATCTCTCAATATCAGTGTTCTTAAGGTATGCAAGAAGGTTTCTTCTCTTACCAACCATCTTCATCATACCACGACGTGAATGATGATCACCTGGGTTAGCCTTAAGGTGCTCAGTAAGTTCTGAGATACGAGCTGTAAGAACAGCGATCTGTACCTCTGGTGAACCTGTATCACCAGCGCATCTTGCGTACTCATTGATAATTGACTGCTTCTTTTCTTTTGTAATCATGATAAATCCTCCTATGATTTAAATAATGCTGTAACTAAGGAAAAGGTCGGAGTGTCCAAAACCTGAGTCACAGTACAATAATGCAGAAATAATAATAACACACCAGAAATAATAAGTAAACCTCTTAAACTAAGGGGCTACAAGGTCTTGTATTGAATATTCAGATAAGTAGTGTAATTTACCACTGTTTTTATAAATAGTAGAGAAATCATAGTTAAGGGCAAAATATAATTCTCCAGAATCTTTGTCGTAATCCCCAAAGGAAACTGTGATAATATTGCCGGCGACATCTTGAATCTCCGCCACTGGAGAATCCTGACTGAGGCCAAAGTCCTCCTGGTTGGCATCCTTATAAAAATCTACACTTTTAATCTCACACAGATAATTTAGCATCTTATCAACCCTGTCAGCATGGATTTTTAGTTTGTCATTGTCTGTATAAACAGGACTTCCACTGGACAAATCAATTGGAATTATAATTCCTGATGAATCCACAAAACTAAAGCCAACTATCTCATCCTTGGGAATGGAAAAAACCACCTGGCCCTCATCATCCATAGTGCTTTTCTCATCAAGAATGGCAGCATAGTCTTCCTCTTCCTCTACACTGGCAGGCTCTCTGTCATCTAAAGGGGCTGTGCCTTTAGATGTCCTATGTCCCAGGTATAGGGACAGGGCAAATACTCCAATAAGCAAAATTGCAAATATAAGAACATAGGTCTTAGCCATCTTTTTTAAGTCAAATTTCATATATAATCCTCCGTCTAAAGAATATTATACCAGTGTAGGGTTAAGATTATTTTTAAATTTCATCAAAAATTCCCATGTATCTCATCTCATTATAGTTTGCATTGGCCAACTGTGATGCCTTTTTTTCTCTCCAAGCATCTATTTCGCTTGTTATGGCAAGCATTTCGTCCACAACCAGCTCCTCAGATTTAGGCTTAACATTTTCAAGATAAGAAACCATGCGATATATAGCCTTTGGGCTGCCCAGTTGCTTTGCTATAGCATCTGCAAGCCCCTTGTTAAAGCCTAGGGAATTCATTACTGTGCTTAGTTGCTCATGGGCAATAGCCCAGTCTCTTTGATTATTCATAGCATTTTCACCATACAAATTTCATCTTGGAAACTCCCATCTTTAAGACGGAAGCCATTAGGGCACCTGCCCCATTCCTTAAATCCTATTTTATCATAAAGACTATAGGCATTTTCATTTTTTGAAAATAAACTAAATTCTACCCATTCTATTACTACATGTCTATAAAAACAAGATTCTATATTAAAGAACTTTACAATAAAAAACGCCCTAGGATTTTCCTAGGGCGTTAAATAACTATCTATAGATGATATCATCACGGCTTGGTCCGTTAGAAATCATTGTAATTGGGAAGCCAATTTCCTTCTCAATAAACTCTATATATTTGCGGCAATTCTCAGGCAGGTCCTCATATTTTTTGATGCCTCTTATGTCGCATTTCCAACCTGGCAAGGTCTTGAGAACTGGTTTTGCCTTTTCCAGTTTGCTGGTGACAGGGAAATCAGTAGTAACTTCTCCATCAATTTCATAGCCAACACAAACAGGAATCTCATCTAAGTAGCCGAGCACATCAACTACAGTAAAGGCAACATCTGTTGTGCCCTGCATTCTGCAACCATATTTTGATGCAACGCAGTCGAACCAACCCATTCTACGAGGACGACCTGTTGTAGCACCAAACTCACCACCATCACCACCACGGCGACGCAGCTCATCAGCCTCATCTCCAAAGATCTCCGAAACAAAAGCCCCTGCACCAACTGCTGATGAATAAGCCTTGCAGACTGTAATAACCTGCTTTAATTCCTGGGCTGGAATACCAGCACCAATGCATCCATAAGGAGCCAGTGTAGATGATGAAGTAACCATTGGATAGATACCATGGTCTGGGTCTTTAAGTGTACCAAGTTGTCCCTCTAAGAGAACTGTCTTGCCCTCTTTAAGTGCATTCCAAAGGAAGGCAGATGTATCGCAAACATAAGGCGATATCATATCTCTGTACTCATGAAGTGTGGCAAGCAGGTCCTCCTCATTAAGAAGTGGCTTGTGATATAAGTGCTCAAGCAATACATTCTTTTGGTCACATGTACGCTTAACCTTTTCTTTGAGCAGGTCCTCATCGAAAAGTTCCTGTAACTGGTAACCAATCTTTGCATATTTATCTGAGTAGAAAGGAGCAATTCCTGACTTGGTAGAACCAAATGAAGCCTTGCCCAAACGTTCCTCCTCATACTGATCAAAAAGGATGTGATATGGCATTACTATCTGAACTCTGTCAGATACCAAGATGTGAGGTGCTGGCACTCCTTTCTCCTCGATAGATTTAATCTCATTCATGAGAATAGGAATATTAAGTGCAACTCCATTACCAATGATATTGGTGACATGATCATAAAAGACACCAGATGGTAATGTGTGAAGAGCGAACTTACCATAATTATTAACTATAGTATGTCCTGCATTGGCTCCTCCCTGGAAGCGAACTACAATGTCTGCCTTTGCAGCCATCATATCTGTAATCTTACCCTTACCTTCATCGCCCCAATTGGCACCTACAACTGCTTTTACCATAACAATCCTCCTAAGCTTATTTATAAATTTATATAAATAAGTCCTAAACCTAAGTCTGGGACCTATTATATTCAAATATATCCCTTTATAGATTTAGTTTTTTAGTGACCGTACAAGCCAAAGCCCCTGGGCCTATATGACAAGAAACAGACAGGGAAAGTGGATCAATCCAAATATCCTTTCCTGGGAACTCCTGTAATAGTTCCTCTCTAAACTTTTCTGCAGCCTCTTGATTTTGTGTGTGGGCTATAGAAATAGTTACATCATCCAGATTGTCTGTATGAAGAACATCTTTCATATCCTTTTTGAGAGCATCAATCATAATCTGTTTGGCTGACTTGACTGTTCTAGCAATTGCAAATTTATCAAGTTTCTCACCGTAGATGGAGAGAACCGGCTTTATCTTGAGGAGTGATCCTATAGCAGCAACAGCAGGTGTTAATCTACCACCCTTTTTTAGGTACTCTAAGGTATCTACAGTAATATAGATTGTAGAATCGGCCTTTGTCTCCTCTAGTAACTTTACTATCTCCTCTGCTGATTTACCAGCATCCACCATTTTTTTAGCCTCAAGAGCCGATAACTTTTGGGTAACAGAAATGCGCTGATTATCAACAACAAATACCTTACCCTCATAATCCTCCGCCAACATCTTTGCTGTAGCACAAGATGAAGAAAGGCCAGAAGACATAGGAATATATACAATCTGATCGTATTTTTCTAAGAGTTCATCCCAGGTATCCATCAAATTGCCTGTAATAGGCATTGATGTGGTAATTTCCCCTCCCTGAGTCAATTTCTCGTAGAAATCCTCCTGGGTCAAATCTATATCCTCGTAGTATAGCTGTCCGTCAATGTAAAAGGGCATTGGAATAACATGAATGCCAAGTTCCTTTGAAGCAGCCTGAGTAATACCACTATTACTATCTGTTAGAATCGCAATGTTGCTCATAAATCACCTCTAAAGTTTAAATTTAAAATTCAAACACCGGCAACTATTTTACCATAATTGCCGGTGTCTTACTATAAGTATTTTAATTCTTTAACTGTAGGTTTAGTACATTCCTCCGCCCATCTGGCCAGCAGCGGCAGCTGCAGCAGCCTCGGCAGCAGGGTCCTTAATATCAGCAACAACTGATTCAGTTGTAAGGAGTGTAGAAGCAACTGATGCAGCATTCTGAAGAGCTGTTCTTGTAACCTTTACTGGATCAAGGATACCAGACTTAACCATGTTTACATACTCTTCTTTGTATGCATCAAATCCAACGCCATCCTCAGACTCACGCACCTTGTTGATGATAACTGAACCCTCAAGACCAGCATTTGCAGCGATGTAGAAAAGTGGAGCCTCAAGAGCTTTGACGATTACGCTGGCACCAGTTTTTTCATCACCTGAAAGTGTGTTAGCCAACTCTGCTACCTTTTTCTGAACATGGATATATGCTGATCCACCACCTGCAATGATACCTTCCTCAACTGCGGCGCGAGTAGCATTTAATGCATCCTCCATACGAAGTTTTGCTTCCTTCATCTCTGTCTCTGTAGCAGCGCCAACGCGGATAACTGCAACACCACCAGCCAGTTTAGCCAATCTCTCCTGGAGTTTTTCTTTATCAAACTCTGATGTAGTCTCCTCGATCTGTCCACGAATCTGAGCAACTCTAGACTCGATAGCAGCCTTGTCTCCACATCCATCAACGATAACTGTGTTTTCTTTATTAACCTTTACAGATTTTGCGCGTCCAAGCTGATCGATTGTAGCATCTTTAAGGTCAAGACCTACCTCCTCAGATATAACCTGGCCACCTGTAAGGATTGCGATATCCTGTAGCATCTCTTTTCTTCTATCTCCATAGCCTGGAGCCTTTACAGCAACTACATTGAATGTGCCACGCAACTTGTTAAGGATAAGTGTTGTAAGAGCCTCTCCCTCAACATCCTCAGCGATAATAAGGAGTCTAGAACCAGACTGAACAATCTGCTCAAGGAGTGGAAGGATTTCCTGGATATTAGAAATCTTTTTATCTGTAATAAGGATATATGGATCATCAAGATTTGCTTCCATCTTGTCCATATCTGTGCACATGTATGCTGAAATATATCCTCTGTCAAACTGCATACCTTCTACAAGGTCAAGCTCTGTCTGCATTGTCTTAGATTCCTCGATTGTAATAACACCATCGTTAGAAACCTTTTCCATAGCATCTGCTACCATCTGACCTACCTCGTCATCACCAGCAGAAATAGCAGCTACTCTTGCGATCTGCTCCTTGCCATCTACTGCCTTTGACATAGAAACAATAGCCTCTGTAGCACAGTCAACAGCCTTTTTCATACCCTTTCTAAGAACGATTGGGTTAGCACCTGCAGCAAGGTTTTTCATTCCTTCCTTTACCATAGCCTGTGCTAAAACTGTAGCTGTTGTAGTACCATCACCTGCAACATCATTTGTCTTTGTAGCAACTTCTTTTACAAGCTGTGCTCCCATGTTCTCAAATGGGTCTTCCAACTCAATATCCTTTGCAATAGTAACACCGTCGTTTGTAATAAGTGGAGCACCGTATGATTTTGCAAGTACTACGTTACGTCCCTTAGGACCAATAGTAACTCTAACAGTGTTTGCTAACTTATCAACGCCTGCCTCAAGAGCCTGTCTTGCCTCAGCCCCGTATCTAATCTCTTTTGCCATAACAAATTACCTCTTTTCTATAATAAAAATTATTCTACAACTGCTAAGATATCGTTTTGTCTAACAATGATGTACTCTTGGCCGTCCAGTTTTACCTCTGTGCCAGCGTACTTAGAGTAAATAACCTTTTGTCCTGCCTTAACCTGCATAACAACTTCTTTACCATCTACAACTCCACCTGGTCCAACAGCGATAACCTCAGCCTCCTGTGGCTTCTCCTGTGATGTAGGCGCAAGAATAATTCCTGACTTTGTGGTCTCCTCTGCCTCGCACTGCTTTAATACTACGCGATCTGACAATGGAACTAATTTCATAATATATTACCTCCTAAAAATTATAATCATCATACTGTTAGCACTCTAATTACCCGAGTGCTAACCACAAAAAATATAATAGGATTCTACTATAATTCTTGCAAACAATTAACAATGTAAGAAATAAGCAGAATCCTATAAAAATCTCATTAATTCTCTTTTTTTCTCTCGTTTTCTCAATCAATCTAAATTTAAGAATTATTTAATAATTACTCCTCAAAGAGAGCATCTGCCCCCTCCTCTACTGCAGGAGCAGGCTCCTCTACAGGGCTAGGAATCTCCACCTCCTCCTCAAAAATAGAATCATCCTGCTTCCTTGTTGGGTTATCCTCAACATTTCTAGAGTAGATTCTCTCTGAATCTTTTTTATGGTCGTGGAGACCAATTAACATTAAAAGCAACGAGAAAAGGGAAAGTCCACCAACTGCAATCATGAAGATGCAAGCATAAAGGTTTCCGTCAAAAAACTTGTAATTATAAAAGTATGTATAGATGCTGGCAGCGATTGTGGCAATTCCAAGAATCAGGCTGATAAACCATGATGAACGCTGAATGTGGAAAAGGGCAAAAGCCTGCTGTAACATAACAGCCCCTAGGACAACACCTACCAGTGAAACCAATGCATCTATGAAAAGGGATATAGCATCGGCTTTAAAAATAAAGAGGGATCCAAGTATCACCAGGATAACTCCCATTGTAAAACCGTAGTTGCTAACCTTTGTATATTCCTTGTTGAAAAAGTACTTGATCATATAGTAGGCCCCAAAACAGATTATGAGCACTCCCATAGTAAGCACTGAGAAGGAATAGATAAGTGTGGAAATCATTGTAGCATCCATCAGCAAGAGGCAAATACCCAGTGCCACAAATAAAACAGATGCAATAATATGTGCGGTGATTCCAGCTTTTGAGTTTTTAACAGATGTATCCTTTGACATAAGAAACCTCCTGTAAGTTACAAACTAAATATAATTACGGACAGATTTATCAGCCCGTGGGCAATAATAGGAAGAGTCAGACGGTTTGACTTTACATATATAAAACCTAGTCCCAGACCAACTATAAATGCATATAAAAATTGTACTATATTAAAGTGAGAAATACCAAAACAAAATGCTGAGACAAGGACTCCAACCCAAGGGCCATACCAAAGGGTCAGCTGCCCAGCCACAATTCCTCTATACAGGGTTTCCTCCAAGAGGGGAATTACAATTGCATTACACAATATCTTAATTAAAACTCCCCCATCATTTAGCCTTTGATTAGCCCCCTGAAAGGCCTGGGAAGACTGATAAATAGGCAAATGTACAATAATAAGATTAATAACAAGAGCCAAAGCCACTGTCAAAAGTATATAGGCCAGATATTTTAGGTAAACTTTTTTGTCACTAATATCTCCAGGAATCAGTTTTGGCAATTTCCTGTAGATGTAATAAATAGGTATAAGGGTCAGTATCCCAGCCATCAGAATGGCAAATACATAGCCATATCTATCCCCAAAAAGGGAATAGAAACTGCCTATTAATACATTGTAGAGAATATAGTATACCAACAGTGGGTACAGTATTTGAAATATGCGATTACTTTTAAATTTTTTCACTTCTTGACGCCCTTTGTATCCCTATTTCCCATGTGGAGCCTATTTAATGCAATTGGCTTATCCTTATATTTAACCTCTATAGGATTGTCGGAAGCAAAGACATAGATATCAGTAAGTTTATCATTCTTTGCCAGTTTCATTCCTCTCACACCGGCTGCAGCTTTCTTCTTTTCTGGGACAGAATCAGCCTCAAATCTCAAGAACATACCATGGTCTGACTGGAGAACAACAGAATCTCCAGGATTTACAAGACCAACATAAATAAGTTCATCCTTGTCGTTTAGTTTGGTGGCAGCAATAAGTTTTCTTGTGACATCAAACTCACTGCCGTCTACCTGCTTGATCATAGACTGGCTGGTGCCAAAGAATAATTTCTTTGAAACTAAATTCTCCATTGATTCAGCAAAGAGCAGGGTCTCCTTTGTAAGATCAAGTTTAGATCCCTTTTCTGCAGTGTCAATAGGTTGTCCCTTGTCCCTAAATTTACCAAATGGGAGGCTAAGAACCTTTATTGTGTGCATATCACCAGAGTTGGTAAAGAGGCAGAGTTTATCTGTATTCTTGCAGAATATAATCTTTTTAGATTCTATCTCTGCCGCCTCTTTGTTTCTCTCAAAGGTAGGCATATCCACAACTCTGGCATAGGCAAATCTATCAATAAGAACTGCCACATCAATAACCTCAATAGGCTTTTCTTCGATTACAACATCCTCCAGATTATCGATTACTGTCTTTCTTTCAGTAGCATATTCCTTTTTGATGGCTGTCAGGTCTTTGATGATAACCTTGGCCATCTCTGCCTTGGAGCCCAGGATCTTGGTGTAATCATCGATCTTTTGCATGGTCTGGGCATAGTCACCTCTCAGGGCATCGATTTCCAAACCAATCAATCTATGAAGTCTCATGTCCAGGATTGCCTGAGCCTGCCTCTCGGTAAATTTGAGGAGGACTGCATCCTTTTTAGACTGCTCTGATTTGAATTTGATGCCATCAGTGATTCCATCTACCAGACAAGCCTTAGCCATCTTTACATCTTTAGAACCGCGGAGAATTTCGATAATAAGGTCAATTACATCGCAGGCTTTGATGAGGCCTTCTTGAATTTCCTTCTTTTCTCTCTCCTTGCCCAGCAAAGTGGTGTATTTCCTAGTGCAAAGTTCGTACTGGAAGTTTACATGGTGTCTGATAATAGGAACCAGACCCAAGGTCTCAGGTCTGCCGTTTGCTACAGCAAGCATATTTACACCAAAAGTATCCTCCAGCCTTGTCTTTTTATAGAGCAAGTTTAGGACATTTTGAGCATCAGCACCCTTTCTCAGTTCTACGATAATACGCATTCCGTCCTTTGATGACTGGTTGGAAATATCAGTAATATCGTTGGTCTTTTTTGTCTCAACCAATGAATAAATATCGTTGAGGAATTTGCCAATGTTGGCACCAATCATAGTGTAAGGAATCTCTGTAATAACAATCTGCTCCTTACCACCCTTAATTTTCTCAATCTCAGCCTTTCCTCTGATTTTGATTTTTCCAAGGCCTGTAGAATAGATTTCCAAAAGTTCATCCTGGTTGGTAATAATGCCGCCGGTAGGGAAATCAGGGCCTGGGATAATCTTCATCATTTGAGCGGTGTTGATATCAGGATCCTTCATGTAGGCAATAACGCCATCAATAACCTCTCCCAAATTGTGCTGGGGGATGGAAGTAACCATACCTACAGCAATACCGTCAGAACCATTTATGAGAAGATTTGGAACCCTGACAGGTAAAACCTCAGGCTCCTTTTCTGTCTCGTCGTAGTTTGGGATAAAATCTACTACATTTTTGTCCAGGTCTCCTAAGTAAACCTCCTGGGCTACCTTGGCAAGACGAGCCTCGGTGTAACGCATAGCAGCAGCCCCATCTCCTTCGATGGAACCAAAGTTGCCATGGCCATCTACAAGAGGCAGGCTCTTTTTAAAGTCTTGGCTCATAACAACCAGGGCTTCATAAATTGAAGAATCACCGTGTGGGTGATATTTACCCATTGTGTCACCCACAATGCGGGCTGACTTTTTGTATGGCTTGTCATAATCTACTTTGAGCTCATACATATCATATAAGGTTCTTCTTTGAACCGGTTTTAATCCATCTCTTACATCTGGCACTGCTCTAGCCAAAATAACTGACATAGAGTAGTCGATGAAGGATTTTTGCATAACCTCAGAATATTCGGTTCGTATAATTTCCTGTGCCATAATTCACCTTCCGCATTCTAATAATCAAGTTCTGCCTCTTTAGCATGCTTGTATATAAAGTCTTTTCTAGGGGCAACGTCGCTGCCCATGAGAAGTTCTGTAACTTCAGAAGCCATGAGGCCGTCTTCAATCTCCACAAGTTTAAGCTTGCGGCGCTCAGGATCCAGGGTAGTCTCCCATAGTTGCTCCTTGTCCATCTCACCTAAACCTTTGTACCTCTGGAGAGTAAATGACTTGCCTTCCATTTTCTTTCTATATTTTTCAAGAGCCATATCGTCGTAAAGATACTCCTCCTGCCCCTTTGAAGGAATCGCCTTGTAAAGAGGAGGCATGGCAATAAATACATGGCCCTCCTTGATAAGTTCTGGCATAAACCTGTAGAAGAAAGTGAGAAGCAATGTACAGATATGGGCACCATCCACGTCGGCATCGGCCATGATTACAATCTTGTCATAGCGCAACTTTGTAATATCAAAGTCATTGCCATAGCCCTCAGAAAATCCGCAGCCAAAGGCGTTAATCAAGGTTTTGATTTCAGCGTTTGCAAGAACCTTGTCCATTGAGGCCTTTTCTACATTTAGGATTTTTCCTCTGATTGGCATAATGGCCTGATACATTCTATTTCTAGCCATCTTGGCTGAGCCACCAGCGGAATCTCCCTCTACGATGAATATCTCACATTTGCTAGCATCTCTAGATTCGCAGTTAGCCAGTTTTCCATTTTGATCAAAGGAGAATTTTTGCTTAGACAAAAGGTTTGTCTTTGCCTTCTCCTCAGACTTTCTAATCTTGGCAGATTTTTCCGCACAAGAAATAATAGCCTTTAAAGTCTCCAGGTTTCTGTCGAAATAAAGAATCAATTCATCCTGACAAACCTTTTGTGTGGCTTTTGAGGCATCTGGATTATCCAGTTTTGTCTTGGTCTGACCCTCAAACCTAGGGTCTGGATGCTTGACAGACACAATTGCGGTAATACCATTTCTGACATCAGCGCCGGTAAAATTGGCATCCTTTTCTTTTAGAACGCCAAGTTCTCTAGCATAGTTATTAATGACTGTAGTAAGTACAGTCTTAAATCCAGTAATATGAGTGCCACCCTCTGAGTTGTAGATATTGTTGCAGAAACCAAGGACGTTCTCCTTGAATTCATTGCAATACTGGAAGGCAACTTCCACCTCAACCCCATCGCTGGCACCCCTAAAATAGATTACATCATGGAGCATCTCTGCTGACTTGTTGATTTCTTTGACGAAACCTTTGATACCATCTGGCTCATGGTATGTAACATATTCAGGCTCCTCCCCTCTCAGGTCGGCATAATTAATAGTAAGACCTGGATTAAGGTAAGCGGTCTCATGGAGACGGGACTTTACCTCATCCTCCTTGAAATAAGTCTTTTCGAAAATCTCTGGGTCAGGCAAGAAATTAATCTTGGTACCGTGCTTGTTAGTCTTGCCCACCTTTGGCAGCAGACCATCTACCAGTTTTTCAACTGCAACGCCCCTGGAATAGGAATCATGGTGAATATATCCTTCTCTGGATATATCAACAGTCATATATTCAGAAAGGGCATTTACAACAGATGAACCAACACCGTGGAGACCTCCAGAGGTCTTGTATACGCTGTCGTCAAACTTTCCACCGGCATGGAGGGTGGAAAAAACAAGACGTGCAGCAGGGAGGCCCTTGGCATGCATACCAACAGGAATACCTCTACCATTATCCTCCACAGTGCAAGAACCATCCTTTTCCAAAGTAACAGAAATAAGATCGCACTCACCTGCCAAATGCTCATCTACAGAATTGTCTACTATCTCGTATATAAGGTGATTGAGACCTTTTCTCGATGTGGATCCAATATACATACCGGGTCTTTTACGAACAGCCTCCAGCCCCTCCAAAACTGAGATGGAACTTTCATCATAATTAACCTTTTTAGCCATAGCATTACTCTCTTTCAAATATTTATAAATCCAAACAAAGGCGTCTGGATAAGCCAGGCGCCCTATAAATTATCCTTTAAAATTTGCCGGTAGAGCCAAAACCGCCCTGACCCCTATCAGTGTCAGAAAGAGACTCAACCTCATTAAATTCTACTGATAAGAATGGAAGGACAACAAGCTGAGCGATTTTTTCCTGAGGAGTAACCACTCTGAGTACCTCACTGTCATTGTGCAGTGAAACCTTAACCTCTCCTCTGTAATCGCTGTCAATAACTCCAACACAGTTGGCTGGTCTAAGCCCCTCTTTCATGGAAAGACCAGATCTGGCAAAAACTCCTCCGAAATATCCCTCAGGGATTTCCATGGAAAGGCCTGTGCCAATCAGTTTTGTCTCATGAGGCATTATCTCAATATCCTCATTAATATCAGCAAACAAATCATATCCTGCAGCATAAAGAGAACCACGCTGTGGCACAGTTGCAGAATCAGTCAACTTCGTAAAATTAATCTTCATAAATTCTCCCAATAAAACTATTTTTGCCTATGACAAATATAGAAATATGATTTCCTATATCATCTTATCAATTTATAAATACCAGTCAAGTAAGACCACAAAAGAAATTTTAGGTCTTGCTTAAAGACCTCTCCCTAATCTTTAAGACAAGACCTAAAATAAAATAATAAACAATATTTAGCCCGTCAAATGAAAACATCTACTATATCTAGTAGTTAACTTGATAATAACACCTAAAAATTACATAGTCAACCACTACATAGATTTTTAACAATTACCACTCTAAAACATTAAGTTCATCTTTCTTGCTGCGATTCATCAAAAATCCCACAGCCTCCTTGGCTGGCATATCATCAAACAAGACGGCATTTACTGCGTCAACTATAGGCATCTCAATGTGGTATTTCATGGCCAGTTTCTTTGCTGCCTTTGCAGAATAAACACCCTCAACAACCATTGAAACCTTTTCAGTAGCCTCCTGCCTAGTCATGCCCTGGCCCATGTAAAAGCCAGCCATCCTGTTTCGAGAATGTAGGGACTGGCAGGTAACAATTAGATCGCCTACACCAGTCAGCCCTGCCAAGGTCTCAGCCTGACCACCCATAGCAACAGCCAGAGAGGAAATTTCCTTTATGCCTCTAGTGATGAGGGCTGCCTTTGCATTGTCCCCAAATCCAAGACCATCAGACATACCAGCGGCAAGGGCTATAACGTTTTTAAGGGCTGCTCCCACCTCAATTCCCTTTACATCAGGGGAAGAATAAACTCTAAAATATTCATTCATAAAGAGGTTTTGTACAAAAAGCGCTGTTTCTCTATCCTCTGAGCCAGCCACCACAAGAGTAGGCTTAAATAAAACCACTTCCTCAGCATGGCTAGGGCCTGAAAGAACGCAAATTTTAGTGTCGGGTCCTAATACATTAGCCAAAATCTCCGTCTGAGTCATAAGGGTGTCTTCCTCGATACCCTTTGAAACAGTGACAATAGTCTGATCCTTACTAACAAAATCTTTTATTTTTTCAGCAGTCTCACGAGTAGCGCTAGATGGTACAGCAATGACCAGGACATCAGAGGAGGTGACTGCCTCCTTTAAATCTCCAGTAAATGATAGAGAATCAGGCAGGATAACATCCTTTAGTTTGTCACTGGTTCTCTTTTCTCTCATCTCATCTATTTGGCTTTGTCTATGAGACCATACTAAAACCTGATGATTATTCCTATCCAGCAAAACAGCCAGGGCTATGCCCCAGCTACCTGCTCCAATAACTGATATTTTACTCATATTCACTCCTAATTATTCTCTTGTCTCAGGATGGAAGGAGAATTTGTTCTCCTTTCCACGAAATAGCCTAACAATATTAGCGTGATGAAGGCATATTGAGATAAGGGAAACTATGCAGCAGATAATAATTACCTCTGTCAATTGGCTGCCCTCATAATTTAGCATTCCAAGTTTGCCAAAAACAATCATCTCCATTGCAAATGATGTAACACCAAGAATTGAGCCAAGAGAAACATATCTTGTAAGTGCCACAACAATTATAAATACAAGGGCTGGAATAGGCAGGGCTGGTATTGCAAAAAGGGCGATGATAAAGCCCAGTGTAGAAGCCACACCCTTGCCCCCTTTAAAGTGCATATATACAGGGAAATCATGACCCAGAACACAGCCAAGTCCTGCGTACACCTTGAAAATTTCTACATCATCATAAAAATTTCTAAATATAAGCCATACAAAAAATACTGCAACAACACACTTGAGACAGTCCCAGGCCAAGGTGACAAGTCCTGCTGTAAGGCCCAGATTTCTAAGTGTGTTTGTAGAACCTACATTGCCGCTACCAACTTTTGTCAGGTCTACATTCTTTGATTTGCCAATCAGATATCCCATGAGAATCATTCCAAAACAGTATCCGATGACAATTGCCAATATTCTCCCTAAAATCATTATTCGTTTTCCTTCCTCTCCCTAACGATAAATTTAAGTGAGGTGCCTTCAAAACCAAAGGCATCTCTAATTCTGTTCTCAAGATAACGAACATACGAAAAATGCATTAAATACTTTTCATTTACAAAGAATACAAAGGTAGGTGGCTTGACAGCAACCTGGGTTGTATAGAAAATCTTTAGTCTCTTGCCCTTGTCTGTAGGTGGTTGCTGCAGGGCAACTGCCTCAGATACGATTTCATTCAAGACGCCAGTGGCAATTCTCATAGAATTGTTTTCAATGACTGCATCAATTGACTCGTATATTTTGCCAAGTCTCTGACCACTCTTTACAGAAATGAAAAGAATCAGGGCGTAAGGCATAAATGAAAGGGTCTGACGAATCTTTTCTGTGTGCTCTTTCATGGTCTTGTCATTTTTTTCAATGGCGTCCCATTTGTTGACACAGACAATGACACCCTTGCCTCTTTCATGGGCAATACCAGCAATCTTGGCATCCTGCTCGGTAACCCCTTCTGTGGCATCAATCAAAAGGAGGACAACATCAGCCTTTTCCACTGAGGCAACGGCTCTGACAATGGAGTATCTCTCCAGGTCCTCTTTGATTTTGCTCTTGCGGCGCAGTCCTGCTGTATCAATAAAAATATAGTCTTTTTTGTTGTATCTCACCTTGGTGTCAACAGCATCTCTCGTAGTGCCGGCAATATCTGAAACAATAACTCGGTCCTCACCACAGAGTTTGTTTATAAGAGAAGACTTGCCAACGTTTGGCTTGCCAATAACAGCAATCTTTGGAATCTCCTCTTCCTCGTCATTTTCAGTAGGCTCAGGAAAATGCTCACAAACCCTGTCCAGCATATCACCAAAGCCAAGGCGAGATGCAGCAGAAACAGGAATAGGGTCACCTATACCCAGATTGTAGAATTCATATACGTCAGCCATCATCTTGTCAAAGTTATCTACCTTGTTAACAACTAAAACAACTGGCTTTCTGCTGCGGCGCAGCATGTCAGCCACCTTGGAATCTGCGTCAATAAGTCCCTGCTTTACATCTACAAGGAAAATAATAACATCTGCAGTATCGATGGCTATCTGGGCCTGCTCTCTCATTTGAGAAAGGATAATATCAGTAGAATCAGGCTCAATACCGCCAGTATCAATCATAGTGAAATCATAATTAAGCCAGCTGATATCAGCATATATTCTATCTCTGGTAACGCCTGGTGTGTCTTTAACGATGGAGATCCTCTCTCCTGCTAAGGCATTAAAAAGTGTTGATTTTCCAACATTTGGTCGACCAACAATGGCCACTACCGGTCTTGACATAAACTACCTCATTTCTATCTAAAAAAAATTAAAATAATCAATTATTTGCCGAGAATTGCCCAAAGGAAATCTCGCCCGTCTGATTGTACAATACGAACTTTTACTTGTAAAGTTTGAGATAATTCTGACAGGGTGATGTCATCTAAGAAAACTTCCTCTGTTGCCCTCAGCATATTGTGGCTCAAAAGCAACTCATCCCCCAGGTCCTTATCCTTTAACTGGGCGATCAAATCCTGGCCTGTCAAAAGTCCTGTAACTGTAATTTCATTTCCGAAAAAGTCATTTTGAATAGGAATTACATTCACTGTAATCTTTTTATATTTCTCCATTATCAGCTCAGCCAAGTCCTTTATAAAAGGAGCGGCAAGGACGCCTGTGGCAATGGTGACATTCCTCTTTTTCATAAAGAGAGGTTTTTTAATATCCTCCAAGCCATCTAAAACCTCCTCCTTTAAAAGGCGGAGCATGCCAACCCCATTCTCCAATTGGATAAAGCCATCATACCTATCCGCCTCAGGGAGGGGTCTGCCAGCCAATATGTACCACTCATCACTGGCCTGGACAAAGTGGGTACCATATTTTTCAAAGGCTATATCCTGCCATTTTTCAATCTGATCAATGACAGTTGCTGCCTCCTCTTTCGTGTAGGTCCTAAGAGGGTAAAGGCCATCCCTGTATTTTGAAATACCAACAGGTACTACAGACATGGATCCCATAACAGGGGCAAATTCCAAAAGGTCCCCTATGGTTTTATCCAGAGCCGGGCCGTCATTGAGGCCTGGGCAGGCAACAACCTGGGCATTCATAGGAATCTCAGCATCATATAATTTTTTAATCTTGTCCAAGATATCACCGGCAAAACGATTATTTAAAAGTTTTACCCTCAACTCTGGGTCAGTAGCATGGACTGAAATATTGATAGGGCCCAATTTGTAGGCAATAATTCTATCCAGGTCTTCCATTTTCATATTGGTCAGGGTAACATAATTGCCCTGTAAAAATGAAAGCCTAGTGTCATCATCTTTAAAATACAAGGTATCTCGCATGCCTGGTGGCATCTGGTCAATAAAGCAAAAGACGCATTTGTTAGAGCAAGACTTGTAATCATCCATGAGGCCATTCTCAAAGATAATCCCCAGGTCTTCACCCTCTTCCTTTTCTACAAATACATCCTCCACAGACCCATCTGCATGCAAAACAGTCAGGGTAATATCTGCATCATCAGAATAATAGTGATAATCAAATATATCCTTTAATTCTACCCCGGATATTTTTGTGATAATATCACCACAAATAAGCCCCGCTTTATCTGCTGGGCTATCTACTGTAATTGATTTAATTTTATGACTTGAATTTAACATGGTATATACTCAAAAGCATTTTTATAATGCTGTAAATGTCCTTCCTCAATAGCTACAACGTCAAATCTGATACTTGTATCAGAGGGAAATTTGTATTTGTACAAGTAGTAATCGCAAACCCTGGAGATTTTTCTCATTTTATTGAAATTAACAGCAGAGATTGCGTGACCGCTCTTTGCATTTTTCCTGTATTTGACCTCCACAAAGACAAGATAGGAACCATCCCTTGCTATGATATCCACCTCTCCCATCTTGCAGTAAAAATTCATTTCAATGATTTCAAAGCCCTTTTCCTTTAGAAAATCTGCGGCATGCTTTTCGTAATCATTTCCTTGTTTTCTTTGATTAACCAAATAATATTACCTTCCTAACTTGGATTTTATCTTTTCCATATCGTTGACAAAAACCAAGATTTCCGCAACTACCTCATATAATTCTGGAGGTATAGCATCTCCAATATTTAACTTGCTCAGGGTTTGGGCCAGGTCGTCGTCCTTATAAAAAGGCACATTGTTTTTTTCTGCCTCCTCTATGATCTGCCTTGCCACATAACCCTTTCCAGAGGCCAGAATCCTAGGAGCCCCATCACCTGGTTCATAGGCCAGAGCAACCGCTGTTTTGTTTTTATCAAATTCTTTATCTGCCATACTATGCTCTCATATCAAAACTATATCTGTGAACCAACTCATCATTTCCCTGGGCCTGATCCAAAGGCAGTCCGAGAAAATCCTTAGCAAAATCCACCTTGGCCTCACCGCTAGTCAGTTCAGAACTAATGGTATAGCCCTTGGCCTCCAGCCTGGCATTTAGCAAATCCAGGTTTTCCTCGATAAGGGCCAGGGCCTCATCGCTGGCCAGGTTCCACTTGCAGTCCACCTTTTTTTGAATCAGGGATACAAAGACATCTGTAGGTCCTAGATATTGCAAGTCAAAATGGAGAAAAGCTGTGATTTCTTCACCCTCTTCATAACTGGTCTTTTTATTCTGCCTAACATAAAGGGACCCCTCTGTGTCCTGGTTGTACATTTTTAGAGGAATCTGGATGAAATTGTACATTTCATTTGCAGAATCCATAAACTGAATGTTTTGTCTGATATTAGTAATCTCATTTTTGCTGGCTGCAGCAGTTTTTGCATCAGCCATATTATTTAAAACCTGCTCCAAATTATCCAGGCTCTTTAATACCTTTTCATATAATTTAGGCATCTGGCCTTCCTTTGCAATGTCCTTTGGCTCCATAGAGAAGGCATCAGAAATAATCCCCTTTAAAAGTGACTTATAAACAGGATTCTTTATTAAATCATTTATAACCTGACTATCGGGGGTCTTGTTGATAAATTGGCTAATCTCCTTGAAAAGTTCCTTGGCAGGAGCATCCAGTCTGAGATTTCCCTTTTGGTCGAAGACTTGAGAATTGTCCTTTGGAAAATCCTTTAAGCTAGATAGCAAGGAATCCATATCCTTAATCTGTTCCTTAGATGCCAAATTCTCCAGGACATTAATCCCAAAGTCCTTGCTTGCAACTGCCTCCTCTGCTACTTTTGCTCCAGTCAATGCAGACAATGCCTGGCCTATCTTTTCAGCGTTTTCCCCGGCAACCATATTTAATATAGTATCAGCCCCTTGAGGGTTTGCTATGTTAGCAGGATTGCCAATTTCTATAGAATTGGCTGCAGGATTTAGTAACTCTGGGCTTGTTTTAGCCCCTTGTAAATTCTGGCCTTGGGCCTGGGTCTCTTGGCTAGCCTGACCACTCTCAGGATTTTGAACTAGGGCCTCCCCAGGGACCTGTCCCATGTCCTGGCCTTGAATCTGGCCCTGGGCCAGGTTTTGCTCTCCACGGGGCATTGGGTTTATCCCTTCTTCTGTCAGGAAAATATCCCTTATTGCATTATTTATATTTACCAAGTCTCTAGTAGGCACCTCACTGCCATCAATAATATTTGTAAGAGTCTGACTGAGGGCTGAAAAAGAATCCTTTATTGATGCTGCATCCGCCAGATAATTGTTAAACATAGCCACATTGGCAGGGCTAGTAGGAATGTCCAGTTTATTCATGGCAGAAAGGGTAGATACATCCACCCCTGGGTTATTTAGCATAGCCCTATTCATGGAAATGAGACTCTCAGTACTAATTGGTAGAGAGTCTTTCATCATTGAATTAACCATGTTTATAGTTCTTTCATTTAAGGCAAGACCTGCCATAGAAAGAGCCTTTAAAAGTGTTGGATTTGCATTAAGAGAATTTAATGAAACCGGTTTGATTTGTACCAACTGGCCGTCATTGCTTTTAACCTGAAAAAAAATAGACTGGCCTGGGCTTATAGTAACACCTGTATCAAGGCGGGCTGTCATAGTCTGGCCATTTGCCAGACCAATTGTGACCTTACCATTTTCCACGGAATTGACTGTTCCCTCAAAAACATCCCCTGTATTTAAAGAATCAGTAATAGATCCTGTCAGAGATTGGGACCTGTCAGTTCCCCTGATAGATTCAGGAGAAATGCTAGTGTTCGCATAATTACTATAAGGATTAAGACCAGTGTTAATATTCATGATTCACCTGAAATGATTAAACAAAATTTCCTATAAATGATCGTCTGTGAATTGGACATGGTCCATATTTTTTAAGAGCCTCTATGTGCTCTTTGCTGCCATAGCCCTTGTTGGAGGCAAAATTGTACTCAGGATACATTTTGTCGTACTCAACCATCATCCTGTCCCTAGTGACCTTAGCAATGATTGATGCGGCGCCGATACTGATTGATTTGGCGTCACCTTTTATGATAGCCACCTGCTTTATATCTACGTCAGGTATGGTGACAGCGTCATTTAAAAGCAATTGAATAGGCACCTTTGAAAGGGAAATGGCCTGTCTCATGGCCTCATAATCAGCCTGGAGAATATTGATTTCATCAATCCTGGCCTCAGATGCCATGCCAATAGATACAGACAGGGCTTTTTCCATTATCTCTTGGTACAACTCTTCCCTTTTTGCGGCAGTAAGTTTTTTGGAGTCGTTGATATATAAAATATCCACATCCTTTGGAAATACCACACAGGCTGTAACCACAGGCCCAGCCAAAGGACCTCTGCCCACCTCGTCAATGCCCCCTACATAGTCTAGAGACTGCCAGTATTTTTTTTCAAATTCTTTGAGGGCCTCTGTCCTCTCTCGCTCAACTCGGATTTTTTCCATCCTCTTTTGGGCTTGAGAAACAATTTTTGAAACTCCAGGCCTGCCATCTTTTATGTACTCCTGAATGAAATCAGGCAGGAGGTTTTCCCTAGTGTCCTTATACTCTTTTTGAATTTCTGAAATTTTCTTTTCCATTCCTATTTGATATTCTCTACAAGGCCAAACTCATTAAAAGGATAAACCCTGAGCCAAGCCCTTCCAACAATATCATCCCCCTTAATATTACCAACATTAGAAAATCTAGAATCTGTACTATTGTTTCGATTGTCACCTAAAACAAAGTATTCATCTGTACCTAGAGTAATCTCATTAGATGCGTCTCCAGCACTCAAAATAACCTCTGTGCCAAAGTCTTCTTCCAGGATCTCCCCGTTTATATAAATGTTGCCATTGCCATCTATATATACAGTCTCCCCAGGCAGACCAATGACCCTCTTTATGTAATAGGTGTCCTCCTCGTATTTATAAGGGAAAACTACCACATCAAATCTCTCAGGATCTCCTAGCCTGTAAGAAATCTTGTCCACAATGAGATTGTCTCCATCAGAGAGAGTGTCCTCCATTGAAGAACCAGACACCACAGTCCTCTGTCCCACATAATGTGTAATTAAAAATACAACAGCAAAGCAAATGAGAATATTTAAGATAACAGATAGTACCTCTTTTGCCACATCTTTGCCGGTGATTTTTTCCTCATCCTGGTTTTTGTCAGGCAGATTAGACAAGTCTTCTACTGCATTAAGACTAGCCTTTGCTTTTTCAATATCTTTCTTTATTTGCAATTCTTCTTGATCAAAGTCCATAACCTTCATTAATTTATGCTCCTATATTTGGTCTCTCCAGTGAAATTAGTCCAAGGCTACCATTTCTAAACTCGTCTATAAGGGTTAGGGCTGATTTGTCATAATCTAACTCTCCGCCCTTTTTAATAAAGTTTCTGCTTTGGGCGATGGCTGTAATTATTTCATAGCCATCTATACTTTCATCTATATTATAACGGTTAGCCATTAATCCTGGATAATTTTCCTTTAAAAACATAGAAAGTTCATAAGCCAGCTCCCTTGTCTCTATAATGGCATCATTGATTGCACCAATAAATGCCAGGTGAAGCCCCACCGTTTTATCCTCGAATTTTGGCCAAAGAATACCAGGTGTGTCTAATAACTCCACAGACTTGTTTAATTTAATCCACTGTTTGCCCTTGGTGACACCTGGCTTGTTGCCGGTTTTAGCAACAGCCTTGCCTGCAAAGGAATTGATAAAGGTGGATTTGCCTACATTAGGAATGCCTACCACCATGGCTCTAACAGGACGGTTTTTGATTCCTCTTTTCCTATCCTTTTCAAATTTTGCTGCACAAACAAGATCTAGGGTTGCCTGAACATTTTTCATATTTTTTCTATTTCGAGAATCCAATTCTACACAATAAAAGCCCTGCTCTTTGAAATAAGAAGACCAGGTCTCTGTCACCCTCTTGTCTGCCAAATCTGCCTTGTTTAAAAGGACCAGGCGGAGTTTGCCCTGGCCTAGGGTGTTTATATCTGGATTTCTGCTGCTAAGTGGGCATCTAGCATCAATTACTTCTATGACCAAATCAATCAGTTTGATGTCCTCTTGCATCTGCCTTTTGGCCTTGGTCATATGCCCTGGGTACCATTGAAATTCCATAAATTCTAAAATGGATATTTAATCCATACCTTTCCTAAAATATCATTCATAGAAACGAAGCCAACACTTTCGTATCTAGAATCCTCAGAAGCATTTCTGTTGTCTCCTAAGACAAAGTACTGGTCATCTAAAAGGGTCAGCTCAGAGGCGGCAATACCAGGATTGTCTATGGTCTCTGCCTCAAGGCTCTCCTTGTATAATTCGCCATTTAAATAGATTCTACCCTTGGATATATAGATTTTGTCTCCAGGGCCTGCAATAACTCTTTTAATGCTGTAAGAGGCATTGACATTAGACTTTGGCTTGAAAGCTATAATGTCACCAGTCTCAGGTCCAGACATCTTGTAAGCAATAGTGTTTACAAGTAATATATCGGATGATTGGTAGGTAGGCTCCATAGAAGAATTGGCACACTCTACCTGTCTGCCAAAAGCCATTACCACCAAATACCCAAGCCCTACAGCCAGGGATAATTCCAAGGCCAGTATTGCTACAAATTTAACCTTGTTGAAATCTATTTTTCTACGTCTGCGATTAAAATTCAGACCATCTTTTTTTCTCAGTCTATTTAATATCATATCATACAATATTCCCTATAAAATCTTTTTATATTTTAGCGCACTTTAAGGGATTTTGCTACTTTTTAGGGCCCCGGCCCTTTTAGGGTTTTACCCCTAAAGTAAAAGAACAGCCACCAGATGGTGACTGTTCCATAAGATAAACAAACTAGATTCTTTCCTTAACCTTAGCCTTTTTACCTGTGAGATTTCTAAGGTAGTTAAGTTTAGCTCTACGAACTTTACCCTTTCTAACTACTTCGATTTTCTCAACGTTAGGGCTGTGAAGTGGCCAAGTCTTTTCAACACCGACACCGTTTGAAGCCTTACGTACAGTAAATGTAGCACGGTTGCTTCCACCCTGTCTCTTGATAACTGTACCCTCGAATACCTGAGTACGTGTACGGTTACCCTCAACGATACGGCTGTATACTTTAACAGTATCGCCTACTGCGAACTCATCAACTTCGTTCTTGAGTTCTGCAGTCTCAATGTTTTTAATAATTTCGTTTGCGTTCATTTTAATTCCTCCTAAATATACGCGACGTTCTTGAACTATTAAATTAATAGTCAGAGGACCATCTCTTCATTAGCAACTCATAGATATTAACATGTTTATCTAAATAATTCAACCATTATTCTGGGATTGGCTGAGATATTTTTCATATAAATCCGGTCTAAAAGCCTTTGTGCGCTCTACTCTTTGGTCAAATCTCCACTTGTCTACCCTAGCGTGGTCACCAGAGAGCAAAATAGCCGGCACAGTCCTGTCATTCCAGGTCTCAGGCCTAGAATACTGAGGGTATTCCAACAGATTCCCCTCCAGTGACTCGTCTGATCCCGACTGAGAATTGGTAAGGACCCCGGGAACCATTCGAGAAATAGCATCTATCATCACAAGAGCTGGCAACTCTCCACCTGTTAAAACGTAGTCTCCAATGGAATAATAGCCATCTACTATTTCCTCCAAAACCCTTTCATCCACACCCTCGTAGTGTCCGCAAAGTAGGCAAAGATCCTCCTCTAATGCCAGAGACTTTGCAGCTGGTTGGTCAAATAATTTGCCCTGAGGGGTGAGGTAAAGGCACTTTACCTTGTGACCTGCCAACTGGCAAACATGCATATAAGCATCATAGATTGGCTGAGCCTGCATTACCATGCCAGCCCCTCCTCCATATGGGTAGTCATCCACCTTTTTATGTTTGTCCTTGGTATAGTCTCTAATATTAACAGCCTCAAAGGAAATGTAGCCACCCTCCTTTGCCCTGCCTAAAATAGAGGTGTTAAGGACATTTTCCATCATTTCTGGAAACAAAGTCAGAATATAAAATTTCATACTAATCCTCTAACAATCCCTTCAGCAAATGAATATCCATCCTATTATCATTTACATCAACCTTTAAAACACATTCTTTAATGGCAGGAAGCAGAAAACTTTTGCCATCCTCAGTAGTGATTTCGTAAACATCATTGGCACCAGTCTGGAGCACATCAGTAATCTGTCCTAGCACAGTGTCAGGGTCATTGTCACTATAAACCTTTAGTCCAATCAAGTCTGCGATGAAATACTCATCCTCCTTTAGACTAACCCTGTTTTCCTTTGTGACATAAAGGCCGCAACCCTTATATTTTTCGATGTCATTTATATTATCAATCCCTTTAAACTTGAGAATAACAAGGTTTTTCTGTGTCCTCATATTCTCCACATCCAGGGAAATATATCCGTCTTTACCAGTATCTAAAAGAAGGTTTTTCATGTTTTTAAAACGCATAACATCATCTGTAAGAGGGAAAACTTTGACCTCGCCCTTGATGCCATGGGTCTGAGTTATTGCTCCAACCTGAAATAATTCTTCCAAAATATTTCTCCTTAAAAATCAAAAAGATAGAAAAATGGGCCTAAAACAGGCCCATCTTACTAATCTACGTCAATAATATCCACAATGACCTTTTTGTCATTCTTTGATGCTGCCGCTTTAACAACAGCGCGGATAGCTTTTGCAATCCTGCCCTGCTTGCCAATGACTTTACCCATATCATTAGGGGCAACTCTCAATTCAACAACAACAGATTTATTATCCTCTTTTTCAGAGACAATAACCTGGTCAGGATTGTCTACAAGTGACTTAGCAATTACTTCAACTAATTCTTTCATCACTATTCCTCTGCTTTCTGGCTTACTGAACTCCTGCCTGCTTGAAAAGTCTTGCTACTGTCTCAGTTGGCTTTGCGCCATTAGCGATCCACTTTTTAGCTGCCTCAGCATCAACCTTTACCTCTGCTGGCTCCTGGTTTGGATCATATGTACCGATCTCGTCGATGTTACGACCATCACGTGGTGATCTAGCGTCTGCTACTACGATTCTGTAGATAGGTCTCTTCTTCTGACCCATTCTTCTTAATCTAATCTTTACTGCCATTTTATTTTCCTCCTAAAATATAATAAATAATTGGCTAAAATGGGAATCTCATTTTGTTTCTTCTTCCCATCATTTGTGGCATTTGTTTCATCATCTTCTTTGACTGCTCAAATTGTTTAATGAAACGGTTGACCTCTGCTATATCTAAACCAGCTCCAGCAGCAATTCTGTGCTTTCTGCTAGGATTTAGTAATTTTGGATTCTCACGCTCCGCCGGTGTCATGGACAAGATAATGGCCTCAGTGTGAGCAAGTTTTTTATCATCAATGGCTCCCTCAATCTGGGACATCTGGGCTGAATTCATGCCAGGCATCATTCCGAGAATTGAAGAAATGCCGCCTAACTTTTTCATTTGCTCCATGGAAGTCAGGTAGTCATTGAAATCAAAGGATGCTTTTTTGACCTTTTTAGAAAGGGCCAGGGCTGCGTCCTTGTCGATTTCTGCCTCCGCCTTTTCAATGAGAGAAAGTACATCTCCCATTCCAAGGATTCTGCTTGCCATACGGTCTGGGTGGAAAGGCTCCAAATCTGAGAGTTTTTCTCCCATTCCAGCGTATAAAATAGGCTTTCCAGTGACGGCTCTAATTGAAAGGGCCGCACCACCTCTTGTGTCGCCATCAAGTTTGGTAATGATAACACCATCAATACCAATCTTTTCATCAAAGGTAGATGAAACATTAACAGCATCTTGACCTGTCATGGCGTCAACAACCAAAATGGTGTTGAGAATGTTGATGTTGTTTTTGATGGATGATAATTCCTCCATCATATCCTGGTCTATATGGAGACGGCCGGCGGTATCGAAAATGACAACGTCAAAGCCGTTTTTGTTGGCATAGGCCATAGCCTCATTGGCTATTTTGAGAGGTTTTTCCTTGTCTCCTAGGGAGAATACCTCAACCTCCTGTTTCTTTCCATTGATCTGCAATTGCTCTATAGCAGCAGGTCTGTAAATATCACAAGCAACAAGAAGTGGTTTCTTGCCTTTCAGTTTTAACTTGCCGGCAAGTTTTGCTGTGGTGGTTGTTTTACCAGCACCCTGTAGACCAACCATCATGATAGTGGTGATTGCTCCACCTGTACCAAAAGTAATATCAGAAGCCTCAGAACCCATTAAATTAACAAGTTCTTCGTTTACTATCTTAATAACCATCTGGCCCGGATTAAGGCCATTCATAACATCTGCACCTATGGCACGCTCAGTAACAGAATTAGTAAACTGCTTTACAACCTTGAAATTAACGTCGGCCTCAAGGAGAGCCATCTTAACTTCTTTGAGGGCTGCTTTTACATCATCTTCTGAAAGACGACCCTTGCTGCGCAGGTTTTTAAAAACATTTTGGAGTTTCTCTGAAAGAGAATCAAATGCCATATTATAACTCCTCTAAAATCTTCTTTGACAGGTGAGAAATCTCAGTCATAAGCTCATTTGCCTCACCCTTGGAAGTCAGATTATCAATTTTGATAACATCTTCCTTTATATTCATGAATTTCTCCACCAAATGGAGTCTCGCCTCGTAATCATTGAGAATGTGATTGCAACGTTTGATTGTATCATGCACTCCCTGACGGCTGATAGAAAGGCTATCTGCTATCTCAGAAAGGGATAAATCCTCAATAATGCTAAGCTCGTAAATTCGTCTCTGATGGTCAGTAAGTAATTCGCCGTAGAAATCATATAAATATCCTGATTTGATTTTATCTTCCATGGCTACTCCTATTAACTATTTACCAACTGCTATAATATACAATATAAAAAGAGGGGTGTCAAGTAGTTTTACTTTACACCTCTCTCATTTGTTTTTCAATATAACATCCCTTTATTATAGAGGATTAAAGAGATGTTCTAACCTGCTTTGGCTTGTATCCTTCTTTGTCCAAGGCCTTGAGAATCTGTTTTTTGTGATCAGAGCCAAAGGCCTCCAAAGTAATGCGAAGCTCAACTGCAGCAGACCTGTTTGTTGTGACAAACTGATTGTGCTCCAGTTTGATAACATTGCCTTGCTGGGCAGCTATTACCTCCGCTACCTTTGCCAGCATACCTGGCTTGTCAGGTAAAAGAACAGATACTGTAAATATTCTGTCTCTGAAAATAAGCCCCTGCTGAACAACAGATGACATGGTTATGACATCCATGTTGCCACCAGACAGGACTGATACAACTTTTTTGCCCTCGAATCCCAAGTGATTTAGGGCTGCAACTGTGAGAAGACCAGAATTTTCAACAATCATCTTGTGGTTTTCAACCATATCAAGGAAGGCAACAATCAATTCATCATCGTCCACAGTAATAATCTCATCAATATTTTCCTGCAAGTAAGGGAAAATATTTGAACCCGGAGTCTTTACTGCAGTACCATCTGCAATAGTGCTGACAGAAGGCAGTGTTGTAACCTTGCCATTTTTAAAGGATTCTGTAAGAGATGCAGCCCCACTAGGCTCAACACCTATTACCTTAATCTTTGGATTGAGAAGTTTTGCCAAGGTGGAAATACCTGTAGCAAGACCACCGCCACCAACTGGAACCAAAATGTATTCCACCAGTGGAAGCTCTTTAAATATCTCCATTGCTATAGTACCCTGACCTGTAGCAACAGCCAAATCGTCAAATGGGTGAATAAAGGTATAGCCATGCTCATCAGCCAACTCGTAAGCCTTGGCGCAGGCCTCATCATAAACATCGCCGTAAAGGACTACGTCAGCCCCGTAAGACTTTGTGCGATTGACCTTGATAAGAGGAGTTGTGGTAGGCATAACGATTGTAGCCTTAACTCCATATTTTTTTGCTGCGTAAGCAACACCCTGGGCGTGATTACCAGCAGATGCTGTAATTAACCCCTTTGCTCTCTCCTCATCTGTGAGGGTAGAAATCTTGTAATAAGCACCTCTTAACTTGTAAGCCCCTGTAAGCTGCATATTCTCAGGCTTGAGATATACATCATTACCACATTTTTCACTGAAATAATCACTGTAGATCAGCTTTGTTTCGTGAGTCACTTCTGTGACAATCTTTGAAGCTTCTTCAAATTTGTCCAATGTAAGCATGTCCATGTCATTTTCTCCTTGAATAAAATTCTCCTGTTTTATTCAGCGTAGAACAAAGCATTTACAAAATCGTCTGCGTTGAACTTTTCTAAATCATCAATAGTTTCACCAACACCAATGTATTTTACTGGCAATTTTAACTCAGATTGAATAGCAATTGCAATACCTCCCTTGGCTGTACCGTCAAGTTTTGTAAGGACTATTCCTGATATACCAGTTACATCTGCAAATTCTTTTGCCTGGACCAGGGCATTTTGCCCTGTGGTTCCATCTAATACAATAAGGGTTTCCCTGTAGGCCTCTGGAAACTCCTTAGAAATGGTATCACCAATTTTAGAAAGTTCATTCATAAGATTCTTTTTGTTGTGGAGCCTGCCTGCTGTATCAACCAAAAGGACATCTGTGCCCTTTGCCTTGGCAGAATGAACAGCATCATATACTACAGATGCCGGATCAGCCCCCTCGGCACCTCCAACATAATCTACTCCTGCCCTCTGAGCCCATTCCTTGAGTTGGTCCCCTGCAGCAGCCCTAAATGTATCTGCTCCAGCAACCATAACCGTCTTGCCCTCCTGCTTTAACTTGCCGGCCAGTTTACCTATTGTGGTAGTCTTGCCAACACCATTAACGCCTATTACAAGGACAACAGAAGTCCTGTTTTCAAACTCAAAGGAAGTCTCATCAAGAGCCATTTGGCTTTTGATCTCATTTATAAGGAAATCCTTACACTCCTTTGGCTCTTTAATGTGCTCTTTTTTTACGGCATCCTTTAGGTCATCAATAATCTTTTCAGTGGTGCGCACACCAATGTCTCCCATGATAAGAGTCTCTTCCAACTCCTCATAAAAGTCCTCATCGATGTTTGTAAAACCATTAAAGATGTAATCGATACTTTTTATAAAATTGTCTCTGGTTTTGGTCAGTCCCTTTACCAGGCGCTGCCAAAATGATATTTTTTCTGCCATATTAATCGTCCAACTGGGCTTCTACCAAGTTAACTGAAACTGTGGTACTAACACCCTTTTCCTGCATTGTTACACCGTAGAGTCGGTCAGAGGCATTCATAGAGCCACGACGGTGGGTGATAACAATAAACTGTGTGTTCTTAGTAAGTTTATGTAAGTAGTTTGCAAACCTATCTACATTGGCATCATCAAGAGCCGCCTCAATCTCATCTAGAAGACAGAATGGAGAAGGCTTCATATTCTGAATTGCAAACAGCAAGGCGATGGCTGTCAGAGACTTTTCACCACCGGACATCTGCATCATATTGATAAGTTTCTTTCCTGGTGGCTGAGCGTTAATTTTGATACCAGTCTCAAGGATATCCTCCCCTTCAACTAGCTCCAGGTTTCCATGTCCGCCGCCAAAGAGTTCCTTGAAAGCCTTGTCAAACTGCTTTTTAATTTCTGCAAATCCAACCTCAAACTGTTTGCGCATGCCCTCATCCAGTTCCTCGATGATTTTGACCAGAGAGGCCTCAGCCTCAATTAAGTCATCATGCTGGGTCTTTAAGAAATTGTAGCGCTCAAATAATTCCTTGTATTCCTCAATGGCGTTGACATTAACATTGCCCATAGCCCTGATAGAATTCTTAATTTTAACAGCATCCCTCTTCATCTGATCCAGGTCAGTCATCTCAGGATCCTTTAAAGCCTCAGCATTGTGGTATGTAAGTTCGTACTCATTCCACATGTAATTATTCTGATTAGCGATAGAATCGTTAATCTTTTCTTTTTGAGTCTCAAGACGGATTATTTCTTTATTAAGATCTGTAATCCTATCAGAAATCTCCTGTCTTTGATCAAAGAAGGACTTGTGGCTATCATTTAAACTTTCTTTCTTAGAAATGTTCTCCTTGATTTCCGCTTCCAATTTTGCAAAGTTTTCATCCCCTGCACTAATGGTCTCTTTGATTTCTTCTATACGGTGCTTCTTTTCCTCTGTCTCTTCCTTTGAGGATTTGGCATTTTCTTTAATAGAAGCAATGTCGCTAATACATTTTTCTATTTCAGAATTAACACGGTCAATATTGGTCTGAACGAACTCAACCTTTTGTCTAGCATTGGCCTCTTCAATCTGTACCTCTGACATATTTCTAGAAACCGAAGTCTCCATGTAGGTCTTTTCATCTACCTCAGCAGAAAGTTTTTCAATCTCAGATTTTAAAGACTCTTCCTTGTCAGCACTTTCCTGCTTTTCAATCTCGATTTCCTTGCGGCCAGAGGCTATTTCTACCAGTTGGAGTTCCAACTCGTCGCTTTCCTTTGAAAGACCTTGGTAAGCGGTAAGACTTTCCTTCTTTTGCTCATTTGCCCTATCCAGGCCCAGTTTTGCAGTATTGAGAAGGATGGCAGCCTCATTTAACTTGGCTGTGTTGTCATCCCTGTCAGACTCAAGGAGCGCCTGAGCCGTCTCGATATCAGACAGTCTGTTGGATAGTTCATCCATCTCCTGAGAAATAGAATCTAATTTCTCCTCCAGCTCCTCAATCTCTCTGTTGCGGCCTAACATGTTGGACTTGTTTTTAAAATGTCCACCAGCCATAGAACCACCTGGGCTTAAATACTCGCCCTCCAGAGTAACTATATGAATTGATTTTTTAAATTTACGAGAAATAGAAATTGCGGCATCAATATTTTCAGCCACCAGGACCCTGCCAAGCAAAAAGTCCATAATGCCATTAAATTTGCTATCGCAATTAACAAAATCTGTGGCAATGCCAAGGGCTCCCTTTTCATTTAAAGCATCCTTGTGCTTAAAGCCATCTCTACCCTCCACCTCAGTGAGAGGCAGGAAGGTTGCACGACCCAGCTTGTTGTCCTTTAAGAAGGAAATCATCTTCTTTGCAGTGTCCACATCACTTGTAACAATATTTTGAATATTGCCACCAAGAGCAGTTTCTATAGCAGTCTCATACTTTTTATCAACATGAATGATGTCAGAAACTACACCAACAATGCCAGGATTTTTAGACTTTTGCTCCATAACCTTTTTGGTGGAGTTGCCGTAGCCTTCATATCTTTCAGCAATATTTTTTAGAGAATCCAGTCTGGTCTGGACTCTAGCAAAGGAATCCTTTTTCTCCTGCAAGAGGTCAGAGGCCTCTTTGGCCTTGTTTTTCCACTCTACTGACTTTTGAGAAAAGTCCTTATCCTTTTCCTGCAAATCCAGCAGGCTAGTCTGGGCAGCCTTAAAATCTTCCTCTGCTAGGCTGACAGCCACATCCAGATCTTCCTCCTTGGTCTTTCTCTCCAAAAGTCTCTGATTCAACTTGGCTTTTCTGATATTAGTCTGCTCTAAGAGAGTTTCAAGACGCTGCTCCTTAGACTTTATAGATGCCCTGTTATTGAGGAGGGCCATAATAGCCTTGTTGTCTTCTTCGATTTTTTCATTATTAGAAAGGATGGAAGTCTGCAACTCATGATAATTGTTTCTAACTGATTCCAGTCTTCCAACCACCTCAGAAAGAGTCTGGTCCAACTCTTCTTTTTCAGCCTCAAAATCCTTTAACTGCTTTTCCTTGTCTGTCTTGTCTCTTTCAATCTCGGAAATACGGATGCTCATATTTTCATCAGAGACATTAGCCGAGCGAATTTGCTCCTCCAAAAGGGCGATTTCATTCTCCAATTTGCCCTTCATAAGAGTAGAGTCAGACTGGGTCTTTTTCAGGTTTTCTATGGTCTCATCCAAGAGAGAAATCTCGTTTTCTAAAGAATCATACTTGGCCTTGATCTCCTCCTGAGAGGCAAGATTGTCCCCCAACTGCTTGTTTGCGATGGCATAGTTATTTTCAACAGCCTCTAAATTTTCTGTGAGTCTATCAACCTCAAGCATAAAAGAATTGACATCAATTCTCTTTAGGTCTTCTTTTAATTTAAGGTACTTTTTAGCATCATCGCTCTGCTTTTCCAAAGGTCCGATGCGGCGCTCCTGCTCAGATAAAATGTCGTTTACTCTGACCAGATTTTCCCTTTCGCTCTCCAGTTTCTTTACAGAGACAGCCTTTCTCTTTTTAAATTTAACAATACCAACTGCCTCATCAAAAAGTTCACGTCTATCCTCAGGCTTTCCAGACAGAATTTTTTCAATCTGACCCTGTCCGATGATAGAATAGCCTTCCTTTCCTACACCTGTATCGTAGAAAAGCTCTGCCACGTCTTTGAGACGGCAAGGACTGCCGTTGAGTAGATATTCACTTTCTCCTGACCTATAGACACGGCGGGCTATAGTCACCTCTTCAAATTCTATTGGAAGCACATGGTCAGAATTGTCCATGGTAAGAGCCACATAGGCATAAGAAAGAGGGTTTCTAGTCTCAGTACCTGCAAAAATAACGTCCTGCATAGAGGCACCTCTAAGCTGTTTTGCAGACTGCTCACCTAAAACCCAGCGAACTGCATCAGCAACATTTGATTTGCCGGAACCGTTTGGTCCAACAATACCTGTAATACCATTGTGAAACTCAAAAACGGTTTTTTTGGCAAAAGATTTGAAACCGAATAATTCTATACTTTTTAAATACATTCTATTCCCCTAAATTATCTGATTTTAATTTGAGTATGCCCTGATAAGCAGCCTCTTGCTCGGCGGCCTTTTTGGTGCTTCCGCTACCGCATCCTAAAAGTTTGTCGCCAACATAGGCCTCCACCTTAAACTCCTTTGCATGATCAGGTCCTGTCTCGGCCACGAGAACATAGGTCAGGCTATCCTTAAAATGAGCCTGAACCACCTCTTGCAAATGAGTCTTTGAGTCATGAAAAAGCTGTTTATGCTCAATATCATTTAAAACAAACCTATGTATAAATGTAGAAGCAGGCTCCATGCCACCATCCAAGAAAATAGCGCCGATTGTAGCCTCGAAAGCATCCGATAGAATGGACTTTCTGCCTCTGCCACCTGTCATATCCTCACCCTTGGAAAGTCTCACATATTCTCCAAGGTTAATATCCTTGCAAATAAAGGCCAAGGTTGGCTCGCATACTAAGCTTGCTCTAAGCCTAGACAATTTGCCCTCATCCTCGTCCTTGTAATTTAGATACAAAAACTCACTAGATACTACCTCTAAAACAGCGTCCCCCAAAAACTCCAATCTCTCATTGTCTGAGTGCTTTTTCATATGCTGCTCATTGGCATATGAAGAATGGGTAAGGGCCTGTTCTAATAAGCTTTCGTCTCTAAATTCATATCCAATTATCTTTTGAAATTCCTTTAGATCCTTCAAATTTTCCTCCATAAGACTAATTTAACGGCTAATCCATAATTGTTATGAATTAGCCGCAAATGTAAATATTATTTATTTGCAACAGTCTTCTTAATAAGAGCTACTGCATCTCCAACAGTTGAAAGTTTTTCTGCTTCATCTGTATCAACTTCGATATTAAGTTTCTCTTCAACGCCCATAATGATTTGGAAAACATCAAGAGAATCAGCACCAAGATCATCAACAAATGTTGTTTTCTCAGTGATCTCATTAGCATCTACATTTAATACCTCAGCAATAATCTCCTTAAGTAAATCGAATTCCATTGTTAGTCCTCCTTTTTATTAATAACAATATTTTCTTTGATATATTCGTTAATCTTTTGATCCTTGAAAGTAATGCACTGATAAATAGTATTGGTAACCTCTACTGCCTTGGCACTACCGTGGGTCTTTACAACAAGACCATTGAGTCCAAGAAGAGGTGCTCCGCCGTACTGACTGGCATCAAAGGCTTTTAGGGTGTCCTTTAATGCAGGAAGGGCAAGGGCTGCACCAATCTTTGATCTGGTGGTGGACATGAGTCCCTCCTTAATAATAGAAACTAAGGTGCCAGCAAGACCTTCGTATAATTTTAAAATTGCATTTCCTACAAAGCCATCGCAGACAATGACATCTGCATCTCCTGCAGGAATATTTCTAGGCTCTATACCACCGATAAAGTTGATATCCTGGCATTCTTTGAGCATAGGATAGGTTTCTTTTACAAGGGCATTACCCTTTTCCTCCTCGGCCCCATTGTTTACAATGGCAACCCTAGGATTTTCGATGCCCAGGACCTTGTTTAAATAAATGCTACCCATCTTTGCAAACTGAACCAGGTGGCTAGGTCTGCAATCTACATTGGCACCAGAATCCACCAGGAGGGCAACTCCAGTCTTTACAGGGATAAGGGCTCCAAAAGGTGGACGCTCTATACCACGAATCCTACCAACAATACCAAGGCCTCCTGTGAGAAGGGCACCTGAATTGCCTGCAGAAGCAAAAGCATCAGCCTTGCCTTCCTTTACAAGGTGAAGGCCAACAACCATAGATGAGTCTTTCTTTCTCTTTATAGCGGCAACTGGATGCTCTGAGGTCTCAATAACCTCTGTAGCATTAACAATCTCAATTTGCTGAGCAGGATAATTGTAAGATTTTAACTCATTAGAGATAATATCTTCCTTTCCCACCAAAAGAACTTTAACTGATTTATTATTATTTACAGCGTCAACTGCACCCTTGACCATTTCTGAAGGGGCATTGTCTCCGCCCATTGCATCTAGTGCAACAACAGTAAAATCATTCATAAACTTCCCTTTCTTACATACCATATGAGTATAAATGAATAAGTAGAATAATTCAAATAGGAAACAATGATAGGGGTAGAAAAAAACCTCCCGATTACACGGGAGGTTTGTCATCTAATTGAGATTAATCAACTGCAATGATTTCTTTCTTGTTGTATGATCCGCAGTTCTTGCAAACTCTGTGAGGAACCATAAGCTCGCCGCATTTGCTGCACTTTACGAGTGTAGGATTGCTCATTTTCCAATTTGCTCTTCTTTTATCTCTTCTTCCCTTAGAAGATTTGTTCTTTGGACAAATAGACACGCTATTTCACCTCCTTAAAGCTATTAAAGACATCTAAAAACTGTGCCATTCTAGGATCTAAGACCGTATCATCACATGAGCAAGGCTCAATGTTTCGGTTTTTGCCGCAAACTGGGCAAATTCCTTTACAGTCGTCCTGGCACAATATTTTTGCCGGGAAATTAACTAAGATCTCGTTCAATATAAGTTCATCTATGTCGATATCCTCGCCATCTACAAATGAATATGGGCCAATCTCTTCGTCGACCACTACCTGACCATCGGAAATATCCAAGGTCTCCTCAACATTTGCATCTACGTCGAAGACAACATCGGTAAGACATCTGTCACACTGGCCTGTTATATTAACAGTAGTGTTAAATCCTATCCGAAGTTTCTTGTTGCCAAGCATAGATAAAACAACCTCAAATGGCTTTGTGCTATTGATAGAAAAATTGCTGCCAAGATAATCGAAGGCATCCAAGTCAAAAGAACCCTGATGCTTTTCAGTCTTGTCAACTGATGAAGTAATATCTTTAATAGAAATCTTCATAATTATCTCCTATCACACTTTGTCAATTATACATAGCACTATTCTTGTTGTCAAATATTTTCTTTAAAATGTCGGCCATAAAAAAGAATTATTTTCCAGATACAATAGCGGCTGTATCTCTGGCAATCATAACCTCTTCATTTGTAGGAACAACGTATACTTTAACCTTTGAAGAATCAGTAGAAACAAGTCTCTCCTCGCCGGCTACATCATTTCTCTTTGTATCGATTTCAACACCCATAAACTGCAGTCGCTTGCAAACTTCTTCTCTGAGGCCTGCATTGTTTTCACCAAGACCTGCTGTAAAGCAGATGATGTCAACACCATTCATGGCAGCAGCGTATGCTCCAACGTATTTTGCAACGCGATAAGCAATCATATCCATAGCAAGCTGTGCTCTCTTGTTGCCTTCTTTAGAAGCGGCAATAAGATCTCTAAAGTCTGAAGAAATACCAGAAACACCAAGTGCTCCTGATTCCTTGTTAAGAACATTCATAACACCTGCGAAATCAAGGCCTTCCTTTTTAGCCATGTATTCCACTGCCGATGGATCAATATCACCAGAACGGGTACCCATAACAAGTCCCTCCAATGGTGAAAGTCCCATTGATGTATCAACTGATTTGCCATTGAGAACTGCGCAACAAGAAGCGCCGTTACCGATATGGCAAACAATAATCTTTGAATTGTTGAGGTCTGTGCCATCAATCTGGCAAACTCTCTTTGAAACGTAGCTGTGGCTAGTGCCGTGGAAACCATAGCGGCGAACGCCATAATTCTCATAGTATTTGTAAGGAACGGCGTACATATAAGCCTCCTCAGGCATTGTCTGATGGAAAGCTGTATCAAAGACACCAACCTGTGGCTTGCCAGGCATCAACTCGCGGCAGGCATTAATACCAATGATATTGGCTGGATTGTGAAGAGGTGCAAGGTCGTTACACTCTTCTACTGTCTTGATCATTTCGTCTGTAATAAGGGCAGAAGCAGCAAATTTTTCACCGCCGTGTACTATTCTGTGACCAACTGCATCGATTTCATCCAGGGATGCAATGGCGCCAGTCTTGTCATTTGTGATTGCTGAGATAACAGCAGCAACAGCCTCTTTGTGGGTAGGCATTGGGATTTCTGTAATCTCCTTGTCAAGGCCTGCCTTGGCGTAGACGATTCTGCCATCAATGCCGATGCGCTCGCAAAGGCCCTTGCAGAGAACCTCCTCTGTGTCAGAATCAATAACCTGATACTTTAATGATGAAGAACCACAGTTAATAACTAAAATCTTCATAATATATATAATTCCTTTCTAAAATTAACTTAACAAGCCCTTATATTATACCACTTAAAACTATTCTCTCAACCCGATTTTAGGTATAATAATAGATACTAATTCTAAAAACTTTACTCATTCTAACAAAAAAGAATGAAGAATCTATTAAAGGAAAAGATTAATTCGGAGGATACAATGGTTGTTGGCATAGTTGCTGAATATAATCCATTTCACAATGGTCATAAACTACAAATTGAATATGCCAAAAATGTCCTTGGGGCAGACCAGGTAATAGTTGCCATGTCCGGCTCCTTTACCCAAAGGGGACTGATAGCCTGCTTTGATAAATACACCAGGGCAAGGGCTGCCCTCATGTCTGGGGCTGATATAGTCCTTGAGATACCAAGCATTTTTGCCACAGCATCCGCCAGAGAATTTGCCTCTGCCGGTGTATCCCTACTGGCAAAGACCAGGGTTTGCACCCACCTGCTTTTCTCTGGAGAATCAGCTGACAAAAGTTTGTTTTTAGACTCTGCCCAAAAGATAATAGACATAGAGGAATCCGGCCAGGCTGACTCAGAAATTCAAAAACACATGACCTGTGGCCTAAACTATGCAACTGCCAGGGCAAAGTTTTTGGAAAAATATATTCCAGGCCATATAATTTCTAGCCCAAACAATATCCTAGGCATGGAATACACGCGATTTATATTAAGTCAGGGCCTGCCTATGGATATAGAGGTCATGAAGAGGCAGAACAACCACTACGGCGACAAAAAACTGACTGGAAATATCTCTTCTGCCACCGCTATCAGAGAACACTATGAAAGCAGTGGAGTCTTTGAGGGGATCCCAGAGAATCTATTAGACCTATATAATACCTCCACTTACCTGTCCCCTGATGACATATCAACTATGCTCCACTACAAACTCCTTTCAGAAAGGGATTTTGCCAGATACTTAGATTGTAATCAGGATTTGTCTGATAGGATTCTCAAGAATTTAAAAGACTACCAGTCCTTTAGCCAGTTTACAGACTTGCTCAAGAGCAAAAACACAAATCACTCTAGGATCAGCAGGGTCCTATGTCACATCCTCCTTGGAATAAGGCAGGATGATTTTGAAAATGCCAAGGCAAAGGGCTATATCAATGAAATCAGGATGTTAGGCTTTAGCAAAAATGCCTCAGGCCTTTTATCAGAGATGAAACAGAAAGGGGTAAGCCTTGCCACAGCACCTACAGAAAGCACAGATAGATTTGATATCCTATCCTCTGACATAGTGCGAGCTCTTATTACAGAAAAAACAGGCCAAAGCTACCCTAATGAATACACAAGAAAATTTGATTTGGCAGGAATATAAAATTAGCCCACAGGCACATGACTCTATAATAGAGAAAGTGCTGTGGGCTTATATTTTTAGTGATGGAATAGTCTAAGACCGGTAAATGCCATTACCATATTGTACTTATTCGCTGTCTCAATAACATTGTCGTCCCTAACTGAGCCACCTGGCTGAGCAACATAGCAAACGCCAGACTTGTGGGCTCTCTCAATATTATCCCCAAATGGGAAAAAGGCGTCAGAGCCAAGAGAAACTCCTGTGAGTTTGTCCAGCCAAGCCCTCTTTTCCGCCTTTGTAAACTCAGAAGGACGGGTCTTAAAGGTCTTCTGCCATACCTCATCTCCTATGACATCCTCAAACTCTTCTCCAATGTAGAGATCAATTGCATTATCTCTATCTGCTCGTCTGATTCCATCTACGAAATCCAGTCCAAGCACCTTTGGAGACTGGCGCAGCCACCAGTTATCAGCCTTGGAACCAGCCAGTCTTGTACAGTGAATTCTAGACTGCTGACCAGCTCCAATACCAATTGCCTGACCATCCTTTACATAGCATACAGAATTTGACTGGGTATATTTGAGGGTAATCATAGCGATAGCAAGGTCGATCTTTGCCTGGTCTGTCAGTTCCTTGTTATCTGTAACAATGTTGCCAAAGAAATTCTCATCAATCACAAGTTCGTTTCTACCCTGCTCAAAGGTAATGCCGAATACTTCTTTTCTTTCTACCTGCTTTGGCACATAGTTTGGATCAATCTGAATAACAGCATAATTGCCATTTTTCTTTTGCTGTAAAATCTCAAGAGCCTCTGGCTCATATCCTGGAGCGATAACTCCGTCGCTGACCTCTCTTTTTATAAGCAATGCAGTAGGAAGGTCGCAAACATCAGAAAGAGAAATAAAATCTCCAAAAGATGACATTCTGTCAGCTCCGCGAGCCCTTGCATAGGCGTTAGCAAGAGGAGAAAACTCCATATCAAGGTCATCGCACCAATAAATCTTTCTCTCAACATCTGATAAAGGAAGTCCAACAGCTGCACCTGCTGGGGAAACATGTTTGAAAGATGTGGCAGCAGGAAGACCTGTAGCCTTCTTTAACTCAGACACCAACTGCCAGCCATTAAAGGCGTCCAGAAAGTTGATATATCCAGGCTTGCCACATAATACTTCGATTGGAAGTTCGCCCTCTTCCATATAGATTCTAGAAGGCTTTTGGTTAGGATTGCACCCATATTTTAGTTCTAATTCTTTCATGACTATTCTCCTATTTATCATATCAAATCAAAAAACTACTTATTCTTATTAACTATTCTTGTCTCATATTCTCCAGTGGCAATATCAATATATCTCACGAAAAGAGATACCTTATTGTCCTCATTTAAATTCTCCCAAACCATATTGGTAAAGTCGTCAATAGAGCCAGAAATCTCCACTGGAGTAGGCTCACCCTCAAATGATGGAAGTGGATTGCCATCGCCAACATAAGTATGAATAAATCGACCATATCCGGCCTTAGGATTGGAAAAATCAAATGTGTATCTGTTACATGAGTCGCTATCACCCATATTAGATTTGAGAATTGACATAGAATAATTAAATGAATTGTCTTTTATGTGAATAATTCCTGAGATTCTAGGAGTGAAATTAGGGCCATCTGGCTCAAACTCTCGAGTCCTTAAAGACTGCTCAAAGGTGAGTCCCTGATGCATCAAATTATAGATGGTATCAGTCTGATCACCATTGGTGACAATTGTGTCATCCCCTAACACCCTAACCGGTGAATAGATAATAAGACTAGGGTCTGTAAGTTTGGATGGGTCAAAGGCCTCTGTTCTGATGCCCTCTCCATCAGTTACAAAAATTCTGTTTCTAGAATTCTCAGACCTACCCATAATAAAATAGGCAGTGACAGCCTTGGTTCCATCAATCGATCTACCAATGACAATGCCTCTGCCTGGATAAGTGGTTTCTGATAATTCTCTTGCTAAAGATTTAACTACCATGGGTTCCTCCTTTATTACAATTTCCGAGGAAATTATAACTGAATCCGTGGTATAAAGTCTATAAGAAAATTACCTAATTAAGAACTTGTGTCAAAAGAACTTACAATATCTGATGCTGAAAGTTTGTAAGATCCCTTGTTATTATATGATTTGCTGCCTGTAATATCAGATAACTCTGTGTTAGCATAAGAATTAGTCATAGAAGCCTTTGCCCCAACCTGATAAGCAAAAGAGCCCACACCATTAAATAGATCTTTTACAACAGTCATATCAGCATTGTTTTTAAGGAAGTCCTCATCAACCGATAAGTGATTGTCCTTATCAATTGAAATTCCTGCTTTCGCCAGAGTATTGATTGTAGAAGAAGAACCAGTAACCATACCTGCAACTTGGGTAAGTATTCCGGTAGAATCAGCCTTTTGGCCAGAATCAACCAGTTGGTTATACTTGTCAGCAAAGTCTTTTATAGCATTATAGATAGCATCTTTGTCGTATTCTTTTACAGTAGTGCCATCTTCCTTTTCAACATCCTTTTTTTCCCAAATTGAATTCTTGCCATTATTTAAAAGCTTATTAGCTGCTTGACTAAGATCTTCACTATCTCTTTTTATTTCATTGAGATTGCTAGTATTCTTTTTAACATCAGAAGTAGAGCTCTCAGAATCATCTGAAGCTATCTTGCTATAATAGGTATTTACTAATTTGCCATAGGCACCACTTTTAATAAGGGAATAATCCAAGAGATTAGCCTCAAGACCTATAGTGCTATAGTTTGATTTGTTTGCCGAAAACAGGCCAGACAAATAATTGTAGCCTGAAGAATTAATTGTTAAAGACATAAACATCACTCCTTTGATTTAAACGACATCCTTGTCGCATGTCCTAACTATATGTATAGATACTATTATAATACACGCAAAATGTGAAAAAATTGTAAAAGTTGGTCAGATACGATTCCCGTTTTTCTGATGAAAAACAGGAATCTATAATCTTACTGGGATTGAATTATTATTAAGATACTCTTTCAAATCCATAATTTCAAGTTCTTTGTAGTGGAAAAGGGAGGCTGCCAGAGCTGCATCTGCCCCTCCATCAGTTAGCACATCAAGGAAATCCTCCTTTGAGCCTGCTCCTCCCGACGCAATAACAGGGATAGAACAAACAGAGGAAATAGCCCTGGTCAATTCTATATCAAAGCCAGACTTGGTGCCGTCGCAGTCCATAGAGGTAAGGAGAATTTCTCCTGCCCCAAGTTTCTCTGCCTTCATGGCCCATTCCACAGCATCAATACCGCAGTCCAATCTACCTCCGTGCTTGTATATATTAAAGCCACCATCATCTCTTCTTTTGGCATCAATAGCTACAACAACACACTGGCTACCAAATTTGTCTGCAGCAGCAGATATTAAAGATGGATTATCTATTGCGGCAGAATTAATTGAAATCTTGTCTGCCCCGGCCCTAAGCAAGGCCTTAAAATCCTCCACCGTTCTGATTCCACCACCCACAGTAAAGGGAATGAAAACCTGGTCAGCGACCCGGCTGGCCATTTCCACAACTGTATTCCTGTGATCAGAAGAAGCGGTAATATCCAAAAAAACCAACTCATCAGCCCCTGCCTTATCGTAGGCAGCGGCAATCTGAACAGGATCACCGGCATCCTTTAAATCTATAAAATTTACCCCTTTTACTACCCTGCCATCTTTTACATCCAGGCAAGGAATGATTCTCTTAGTAAGCATATTTTTCCCTTAAATATTTGCAAAGTTTTTAAGTATTGTAAGTCCAACTGAAGATGACTTTTCCGGATGAAACTGGCAGGCAAAGACATTGTCCTTTTCCACTGAGGCGTGAATATCCACCCCATACTGGCAGGTGGCCTTTACTATGGCAGGGTCCTCAGCCTTTAGATAGTAAGAGTGCACAAAGTATACAAAGGACTGGTCCTTGACCCCAGCAAAGAGTCTGCCATTATTTTTAATCTCCAGAGAATTCCAACCCATGTGAGGCACTTTTAGGCCTCCCTCTCCCGGAATCCTAAGTATCTGGCCAGGCAGGACATGGAGGCCCTCTGTACCAATGCCTTCATCGCTGTAGTCAAAGAGGACCTGGAGGCCCAAGCATATACCAAGGAAAGGCTTGCCAGAAGCTATAAAGTCATTAATGGACTTGTCCAATTCATATTTTTTAATATGGGACATAGCATCAGAAAAAGAGCCAACACCAGGCAATACTGCCCTGTCAGCTCTTTCAATCACAGAAAAATCCCTGGTGAGGACAGTATCCTCACCAAGAATTTTAAATGCTTTTTCTACGCTATTAATATTTCCTGCATCATAATCAAGAATAGCAATCATCATTCACCCTCGTAACCCATTTTTATAAGCACTTTTCTAAGTTCCACGGTGTAGTAATGTCTGTTTTCCTGATTATAAATAAACAAGGCATCTTCTTTGCTCAAGCTAAAGGTCTCTGCAAGCTCCGTGACAAAAAGTTCTCCATACATGTTATATTCTTCGGAAATACCATATTCTTCAGCGTTATCCTTGTACTTTTCATAACGGCCAACGCCTTTTACAAGGGCATCTAAAGCAAAATCATATTGCTTGTATGCAATGAAGGATTCGTACTCCTTCTGACACTGCTGAACATCTGCCAACACTCTGGCCTGATTCCTCATTAGAATATGATCCTCGTCTGTAAGATTATAGCCATTTAAATACTCATAGGCCTCTATATAATCTTTGTTTTCAAAGGAGAGTTCCGCCATCTGCATATGGCGTCTCAATCCCATGAAATTCATACCAATCACTACTATACCAATTATTGATATAGATAATACCAAAAATGTAGCAATAATTGAAAGAGGAATTTTTGGAGAATTGTCTGGTTTTTTAGGTTTTTTCTCTTTTTTAGGCTTTGGTGGCTTTGGAGGCTTAGCCTTCTTTTCTTTCTTAGGCTTTGGCTCCTTAGGCTTTTTCTCCTTTTTCTTCTTTTTCTTGCCATCCTCCTGGTCTGAGGCACCCTCAGGCACTATTGGATTGCCATCCTCATCCAAGGTAATCTCCACAGGGGCTGTTGCAGATTTGTCTTTGGCCTGCTTTTTAGCCTCCGCCTCTGCCATCTCGGCCAGTTCGTCCTCATCTGGAGGACCAAAGAATATAAGGGCAAGTTTTTGTAGGAAAGGATTCGGTTTCTTCTCGCCCTTTTTCTTATCTCCTTTTTTCTTTTTGCCCTTTTTCTTTTTGCCGGTAGTCTCATCTGACTCAGGCTCCTCATCAGAAGAACCATCTCCCTCTGCAGATTCATCTATATCTGTCTCGCCCAGGTCTCCATCTGCTGAGAGCAGGTCTCCTAAGTCGGACAGTTCCTCATCCTCACCTAAGAGATTGTCTAAATCAAGGCCTGATTCACCGCTTAAGTCAACTTCATCTCCATCTCCAAACTGGGCTGCATCAAGGGCATCCATCTCATCAGGCATAAATTCCTTTAAAGAATCATCATCTGATAAGGAATCCTCAGAAGATTCATCTAAAGGCTCCTCCTCTGAGTCCAAAGAAAACTCATCTAGAGAAAAACCTAAGTCATCAGAGGAATCCTCCCCTGAATCTTCCCCCTCTCCCTCATCTATTGGAGTAACCTCCTGGTCTCCAATGGAATCCATGAGAGAATCCAAATCTAAACTATCCCCAAAGTCCTCCTCAGGCTCAGCAGCTGCATCAGGCTCAGAAGACTCATCAGCCTCAGAAGACTCATCATCCCCACTAGTCTCAAGAGCCTCACTAGGGCTGTCAAAACTATCTTCCTCTAATTCATCATTAACTTCACTCTTTGTGACCTTTGATTTGATATTATCAAGAAAAGAATTGATTGTATCCTCATCGACTCTGCTTTCTCCGGTATCCTGAAAATACCTTTCCTCATCGTCGATTTCCTGCTCGAAAGATTCTATGAAAGAATCCCTATCATCATTTGCGATTTCTTCTTCAAATTGACGCAAAAAATCATCCTCGGAAAAAACTTCCCGAAGAAATGGGTGTGAGGTCTTTAGACGTGTGTCCTCTGCTCTTATGCCAGTGGCCTGGAAAAAGTCATCCTCTGGGCTAACAGCCTGTCTGATTTTTATATTTTCTTTTTGCTGATTGGCGACATTCTCCTCAACTGAAGCAGCATCTGTCTTAGCCTTGTTTATGGAATTAAGTAGCCCGTCTAAGTAGTCTTCCGACTGAGACATAATAAATCCTCCCAAGTAAAATTTAAGAAATGGGGTGAAGCTTCACCCCATTTTTAAAAATCATATTTAGCCTTTTCTAGCACTTTCGTACTTGGCAACCAAATCATCAACAACACCGATGAGTTTACCAATCTCAGGCTTAGTCAACTGAGCATCTGCTCCAAGGCTCTCGCCCTTTCTACGAATCTCCTCATTGATCAGAGAAGAGAAAATAATAACAGGGATATTCTTTAATGTATCATTGTCCTTTACCAACTTGCAGAGTCTGTGACCATCCATAAGAGGCATCTCAATATCGGTAATGATACAGTGTACGCTGTTTAATACTGTGCCAGCCTTGTCCAACTCTACCAACTTGTCCCAAGCCTCCTGGCCGTTGTTGTTGACAAGCAATGTGGTATAGCCAGCCTTTCTAAGACACTCCACAATAAGTTTTTGAAGAAGTGGTGAATCCTCAGCCAGCATAATTGGTGACTTGCTTCTATCGTGGCTATCGTAATCATCCATATCAGAAACCTTAAGACCAGTCTCTGGATTGATGTCTGTAACGATTTTCTCAAAGTCCAAAATAACTACTAATCTGTCATCCAGTTTGATAACACCTGTTGAAACTCCTGACTCATCTGAAGAAATAGTAGCGTCTGGTTTGATAATGTCTTCCCAGGAAACTCTGTGAATTCCAAGAACTTCGTCTACATGGAATGCTGTATTAAGAGAGTTGAAATTAGTGATAATAAAAAGACCATCATTTCCTTCAACCTCAGGAATACTCAAACATTTGTGAAGAGAGATAACTGAAATCATTGTATCTCTTGGCATAAATATGCCCTCTATGAATGGATGTGCATTTGGAAGTGGTGTCACTGGTTGATAAAGCAAAATCTCCCTAATCTTGGCAACGTTAATACCGTAATAATTGTCGCCTACCTTGAATTCAAGTACCTCAAGTTCATTTGTGCCTGATTCCAATAAAATATTAGTGTCCATGCAAATCTCCTCTCACTTAAATCATTGCTGATTTATTATTGTGCCTCGTATATTTCCGTTATTGTCTACACTAAGTCCAAGGCTGGAAGTGTCTGAAACGGATGAGCTACTAAGTTGAAAAACTAACAAAAATGACTTTGTCTCCCCTGGCTCAATAGAACCATTGTATATAGACAAATCATTGGAAACTACAGTTTTATAACACTCATATAGACTGGAATTATTAACCGATAGTCCATATTTATTGCCATCAAAATCTCCAAAATTCACCGAAGAATTGGTATTATTTGTGGCATCTAAGTGCAATACAACAAAGGTCTTGCCTGACTCGGCATATATGGCGTAAAACTTTGAAATATCTGGGCTAGGATCAATGTCCATACCAGTGTATTCAAAGTCCAAATCACCAATTCCAATAGCATCTGTAAGAGAATATGAATAATCTATAGATGGGCCAGACTCAGCCTGCTGACTAGGATTTGTATCTCCATTTGCAAGCTCCGGATTTTCTAAATCTGGATTTTGTGTATCTGTAGGCTCCTCAGAACTTGTGGCATCCTGATTATAATTAAGAGCCTCATTTTCAGCAGTGTAGGGATTATCAATGCCTCTAGCAGCGTATGCCTCGTCTAATTCCCCGGGCCTAATCCTGGCATTTGCAATGCCTATAGTCTGGTTTTTATTAAATTTGTTAACTATTTTGGCTGAGTATAGAGTAATTATAGTCTCTTCCTCGTCTGTCATAGTATAAAGAGCCTCACCGCAGCCAGTCGAAAAAAGAGAAAAACTCATTATTGAAATTAAAAGTAGTGCTCTCTTAAATTTCACCGTTAATCTCCTAAAATAAACTAATCATTGAAGTAATGTTAGCATTTATATACGTAATATTCAATAAACAAAATAGGAATATTCTATGAATTTTGTATGATTTTTCATAGTTTGGCAAGGGGTAATTCGAACCAGAATTCCACCCCATTTGGAAGGTTATCTACACCAAATTTTTCCTTCAACAAATCCATGGTTGCCTTGACTACAGAAAGACCTATTCCACTGCCACCATATTCTCGACTTCTGGCCTTATCTGCCTTGTAAAATTTTTCCCAAATATGTTTAATATCCTTTTTTGCAATATTGTTTCCAGAGTTGAATACGCTGACCCTTACCTTGCCTTTTTTTGTAAAGTCATATTTTACGATAATGACGTTTTCATTCATTACGTAGTGAATGGCATTGCTAATAAAGTTGGTAATAATCTGCTCTACCAAAAACTCATCTGAATGGACTATGCATTCTTCCTTATTAACAAAGGAATATGAAATATTTTGGGCACTAATATAGATTTTGTTGTTCTCCACAACCCCATCTATAATGTCAGTCAGGTTGAAATTTACCAGATCCATCTGCATCTGACCTGCCTCAAGCTGGTTTAATATAAGCATTTCCCTAACCAGCCTGTTCATTTTATTAGCCTCATCGATAATGATATCCAGGTAGATTTGCCTTGAATTTTCATCATCCATAACGCCTTCTTGCAAGCCCTCGGCGTAGCCTTGAATAAGGGCTATTGGAGTTTTAAGCTCATGAGAAACATTGGAGACAAATTCCTTTCTCATGTTCTCTGTCTCCTCCCTGATTTCCAGGTCATGCTTTAGGTTGTCATTGGCTTCCTTTAACTGGCTAATGGCGCGATTCAAGGTGGTGGACATTTCGTTTATATGCTCGCCTAAATCATCCAGCTCGTTGTAATGTTTCTGGGGGATATAAGTCTCTGAAAAGTCGAAATTTGAAATTTTCTTTGTTATGTTAATGAGTTCAAACAAAGGCTGGGTAAACCATCTAACCATCATGGTTGTCAGAACAATTGCCACCACAATAACAAGGGCAAAGGAATATAACAAAAACATATTGGCAGCCTTTTGAGCTTGGCTAGCCCCCTCTGTACACTCTCTAATAAATATCTTTTCCCCGCTGGAAAGATATCCATTTAACACGAGATAATCCTCGTTTGATTCAGGGAAAGAAAGGATATACATATTGTAATTTTTATTTCTGTAGACAGCCTTGCTCAGGTCTATGCTGTCCGTTATTTCCCTCTGAGATAAAAGAAGATTCTCATCTCCGCCATATGAAAATACCTGACCGTTTGCCTGGTCTGTAACCAGAATTGCCGAAGAAGATTCCTCAAGAAAAACAGACAAGCCCCCATTGCTGCCATCCACAAAAAGGGTGGCATTATTAGCTTGCCTATCCATTTCCTTATATACTTTTTTTAGAGAATTTTCTTGTACTAACAAATAAAAATCGCCTAAAAAGCAGGCGTTTAACACTATACATATCAGCGAGGCTGCTAATATGATTAGTGTTATAAGACCTACAATTTGGCGATTAATAATATTAGACGTGTGCATCGACTTCAAATTTATACCCCATGCCCCATATTGTCTTGATGTAGTTGCCCTTATCATCAAGTTTGCTACGGAGTTTCTTTACATGAGTATCGATGGTTCTTGCATCTCCAAAGTAGTCGTAATCCCATACATGGTTGAGAATTTTCTCCCTAGAGAGTGCAATTCCCTCGTTGTTAATAAAGTAATACAGTAACTCAAATTCTTTTACAGAAAGCTCTACAGGCTTGCCTTCGTTGGTGGCAACGTGAGCATCCACATCCAACTGGATACCACCGGCCTCAACTACCTTTTTGCCCATAGCCTCATCAGTACTTCTTCTCAGCACGGCATTAACCCTTGCCATCAAAATCTTTGGTGAGAAAGGCTTGTTGATATACTCATCCGCACCCAGTTCGAAACCATTTAATACATCATTCTCCTCCCCCTTTGCAGTAAGCATAAGGATTGGAATGGAAGAGGTCTCTCTGATTTCTTTCAAAACAGAAAAACCGTCAACCTTTGGCATCATAACGTCTAAAATGATGAGTGAAATGTCGCTGTCCATATAGAACATGTCCAAGGCCTGTTCGCCATTTTCTGCCTCAACAACCTCGTAATCTTCCCTGACCAAATAGTCTCTGATTAGTTTTCTCATACGGCTTTCATCGTCAGCCACAAGAATTTTATTTTTTGCCATAACAACTACCCCATCCTTGTAAAAATATTTAATTACCCAAAAGTTCTTTCTCCCTGTCATTTAAGGCCTGCTCTTTTTCGGCCAGTTCTTGAGCCCAGGAAGCGTACTCATCTTGTATCTTTTCCTCGTAATTGAGGATTGTAGGACTATTAATTGTTGAGTTCACATAAAACATTCCAAGGACACAAATTAGCAGTGTGACGCAGACAACTAATAAAACCCTATTAAAAAACCTTAACTTTTTTATAATATACTGATCTGTTATTTCTACATCAGCAGATTTGGAAGACTTAACTGCCTTCTTCTTTTGCTTTTTAGGCTTTGTAGAAGTAACCACAGTATCATTATCGGTAATTTCAGTTTCTATTTTAGCAACAGATGGGTTTTCATTTGAGGCCTCAGATTTTGGAAAAGAAATAGTATCCAATTCATAGATTGGAGGAATATCTCCCTCCTTGAAAGTACCTGAGGATAATAGATTGTCATGAAGCTGAGCAAGAAAAGAAAGCCCTATCTCAGTAGTAAACATTTTCTGGTCAATCAGTTTCTTATAAACTTTAAGAACTGTAGAGTCATCAGCACTTTTAAGCTGATTTAGAATGTATTCTACTGCCTTAAGCTCCTTGGCTGCGGTCTTTGCAGTAGCTTCATCTTCGAAAATAACCCCACCAATATTATACTTAGCCATTAAAATTGTCCTTTAGACTTTAAATCTAATAATATTTTATCAATTATATTTAGAAAAATCTATTAATATCTTTATTTTTTTGTATTTATTCTGACAAGTCCATAAAATGATGTCACAAAACCTGCCAGGGCAATAATCAAACCAATAGCAAGGGCTGACTTTACTCCAAATAGATTCATAATTGCGCCTCCTAAAAGGCTGGCAGCAAAATTTGAAATAGTCATGGATATAGTAAGGAAGCCCTGACCCTTTACTGCATCTCTCTCACTCATAATCTGGTTTACAAAGTGGATAGAGGCAGGGATAAAAATAGCAAAGGACAAGCCCTGGAAAAGCATGCTAAAGTAAAGCATTCCAATAGAACTTGCCAGGAGGGTAAAGAATACTTTTACCACAAAAAAGCCAGCAGAGAAAATCATAAGGACCTTGTCTCCAAACCTCTCTGACAGTTTGTTAAAGAATATCATTCCTGGCAATTCCACCAGGGCTGCCAAGGCGATTAAGCCACCATTGTCAGCAGTATCTCCACCTACGTTTACAGCAATTTGGAACATAAAGTTATTAATAATCATGTGGCTGAAATAAAAGCCGGTCATACCAATCAAGAAAATGAAAAAGGCTTTATATTTGCCAATAAACTCCTGGGCTGTCTTTAGACTGTAGTTGCCATCATTGGCATTGCCCTCAAAAGGATCATAGGTAGTCTCATTGCTTCTCTTTTCAGTTTTAATATCAAAATATATCCAAAATAGGTCAAAAATAAAGGCCAGTGTAATAATTGCCGCCAGAACTGGTGCAGCATTTACAGAGATGGCATTCATTAAATTGCCAACAATAATGCTAATCACAAAGAAAAGGAAGGAACCATTCGCCCTTGCCAGCCCATAATTCATAGAGATCTTGTAGCCCTCTAAATAAAAATTTAGAGAATTAAGGAGTGGCTGGATAATAGCAGAAAGAGCCACCGCAATAAAGAAGGTAAGGCCACAGGCAAAGGACTTGCCATGGCTCCCTACCGCAAATAGCATATTGAAAAAGAGTATGATGGAAAGAATTCCAGTAATATCTAAGACAGTAAAATCTCTGGACTTGTCAGCAAAACTTGTAATGACTTGCTGAAGAAGGGCAGCCATTAGATAGGAAACAGCAAACAAAGCCCCTATTGCTGCAGTGGAATATCCTCTCCCTGACAGAAAAGCAGATCCCATACTGGTTGTGCAACACACAATCATCCAGTAAAGTCCCTGGGCAAAAAAGTATTTTAAGTTCAGTCTGAACTCCAAAGAATTTTTGAATTTCTCAACCATTGTTTTCTCCTAAGTTACCGTTTAAAAATTTATATCTGCACTTGCAGAAGTACCGCACAACTTGTCCACAGATTTAATAATCTCCTGAATCTCTGGCAGGTAGTGTTCGTGGGTTTTCATCAGTCGCTCAATTTCGTTTCTCTCATCCTGAATCAGAGACCTGTTATCCTCCAGCCTCTTTCTAATCTTTTGTCTTCTCATAACTAACTGGTGTCTCAAATAGGCCATGTCCTCCTTGTTGACCAGGCTCTCAATTTGATTAATCCATATCTTGTCATCATTTAGTTTAAGATCAGACAGCATTCTCTCCAGTTTACCTGTAAAATATTCCAAATCATCATTGTTTTGGATATATCTCTGCTGGTCTTTGACCTTTTCAATGTACTGCTCCCACACATACTGCAACTCTGCGCTGCCGTGGACATGGTACTTTTCCTTTTGGTACTCAATACCATTTGTCACATTTACATATTTCATCCTCTCCACATTGAGGACAGAGATAGCCTGATTCAAATGAACTATGGCCACGTGATTTTCTTTTTGTATGCTGGACTGGCGCATAAATATCATAAAGCCGCCCAAAGAACAGATAAAAAACAATACATATAGCCAGATAGTCAGGTCCGCACTGGTGGAAATGATGACTATACCCAGCAGCAATATCAAAGCCAAAAAGGTGGTAATAAGCAGCATAGCCCCTCTTTTAAGAGTAGCATTTTGGGAGGTCAGTTCTTCCCTTTCTATAGTCCACCTGCTCTTTTCCCCCTCCATGTAGGAAAGGTTTTTCTTTAACTTTGCCTGGTAGATTTCATCGCTGGCCAAGCGATTGATAATCTCCGGCATATTTGCCTCGTCCTCTGAGATAACAGTAAACTGGTCCTCAGATATATTTCTTTGAATAGTTTTGGCAGAACTAATGGAATTGTCCAGCTCAATAATCCTGTTGGCAGTGCTTTTAAGTTCTGCTCCTGTCTGGGCAGGCAAAGTCTCTAGGGTTTGAATGTCATTTAAATATGAGGTAACAACCCTATATTCTTTCTTTTGCCTCTCCATCTCCTTTGTGCTGGCAATAATCTGCTCGCAGGAATCCAAAATATATCGCTCTAATTTTTTAGGATCCTTCCAGGAATCAATGGATTCGATCTTGGAATACACCCTAGAAAAGGCATCATCTATTTTGGCTGTACGAAGTTCTTTTTTTGATTTTCTCCTTGAAAATAAACCCATAACACCACCTGCTTTAAATTGTACAAAGTTTAATGTATTCCTTCTTCCACTGTGAAATAGTGTCCTTTACCCCATCATAAAACTTGTCCAGATTCTCATCAAACTGTAAGTCATTGATAGCCTTGTCGAAGGAAGTAATCTCAGCTTTACCATTGATATCGCTGACAGTCCTATTTATTTCTTCTACAAATTCCTTTGGAATTTGGTATTTGGCAATATAATCCTCAAAAGCCTGGGAATCCCTTTTACATTTGAGGGTAAACAAAAGCTGAGAAAGAGAAGCCTTTTTCTTGTTTCTCTTGTAGGCCTCATCAAAACACCTGGTGGCCTGGTCAAAGAGGAATAATCTGGCAAAGGCTGTGCCCAGATTGTGATATACATCCCCCTCCACCACCGTGGACATGGTCTTGGTCACATCATCGGCCAGGAGGCTCTCATACTCATATATGGCATCCACTATCCTATCAGCAGCCATGAGCCTGTCAGCCCTCATCTTCTTTCTCTCCGCCTCTGATTTGTTTTCAAAGGTGGCCACAAGATTTAGGGTATCCTTAATCTCCTTTTGACTGGAATAGCCATTGCTAGAGAGAATATGTCCCACAAAAATATGGAGGGGAGCATTGTTTTGTACTAGAGAAGAAAGATCCTCGGAAAGTTTTTTCTCTTTCAGTTCTCTCCCAATCCAATTACACAGGTCATAGGACATAAATTTATTGGAGAGCAAATAAACGTTATTAAGGATGAAATAAGATATTTCCTCCAAGGAATAAACATTTAAAGATGCCTCCTCAATATAATAAGGTGAAGCCGCTATTTGATTTTGACAATAAATTAATGTGCTCATAATCCTAATTGCTAACTGTGATTGTATGGTTCCAAGTAAGACCAGAGGAAGGAGAAATCTCCCCAAATCCCAGGTCTGTAATTGTAATTGTAATGGATTTGTCGGATATGGCTGTGGCCTCTATCCTAAGTCTAGTGGTCCTGTTTTCCCTGTTGTATGGCAGGTCAGTCAATTCCAATAGTTCTATGTGGGCCTCTCTGGACTCGGGCCTTTGGACATAAAACTCAATCTCTGCTTTGCCATCCAGAATAACCTCGCACTCCCCCTTTGTGTCGTACCAGGATTCTCCAGCATCAATCAGTGAGAAAAATTTCATTTCGTTATTATCTAATATTTTAATAGACAGGTTGACCTTTAGGTCATTGTCTCCAATGTAGATAAATGGCCAATCCCTTTTACCCTCCTTGATAAAGGCCCCGTAGCAGGCTCCCTTGGAATATAGATTTTTTCCAAGAAAGACCTTTCTGCCCTTGCACAAGTATGAAAGGGATGTCTTCATCCAGTCTCCATCAAAGCCATCACCCACCAGATACACAGAGGAAACCACTGCAGAGCCAAAAGTCTCTTTTGCTATGTTCTCAAAACGAGAATCCCTGTCATCAAAAATCTCTCCGTGGTTGGCCACATCGATATTTATCATCTGGGGTCTGGTATTTGTGTTTCTGCTGAGCATCATTGAAACCAGGTTAGGTCCAGTGTAGTCAAACAGGGCCACATCATACAAAAAGAGGTCAGGTCTCTGGGAGAGGCTGTAGTAATAAAAACTCTCCTGCCTATCCATCAAAATAAGGTTGTCCGGCTCTATATCCAGTTTTGAAGCAATGTAATTCATCATCTCCATTGTCTCAAAACTAATATTTGTAACAGAAATGGCGAGTTTTGCCACTGAGGATATGGCTGCCATGGGCCCTGGGATGGAAAACAACTTTTTAAAGTAAATAACCATCAGGTCTCTGGCCAAATACTCCTGTCCATCCACATAGACAGATTCATTCCTTAGAGCCAGGTTGTATAGGTCCTCCACCAATACAGCCTCTCTGGTCCGGGATTTTTTAATGGCCTCATCACCAAAATACCACTGGCCAATGTCTGGCTTTTTAGCAAGTACGGTAGGGATGGCATAATTCTCCTGTCCCAACACAGTGCTGACAGTAGCCGGCTCATTCATATTTAATTTGTAAAGACTAATCACTGAGCATTTGGCACTTATATCTATGCCAATGACTGTTGGCTCTGTTTCCATAATTACTCCTAAATAGTGGTAAATAATTCCTTGGTGACCACATCCAGACCCTGATATTTCTTGAGGTCGGATGCAAAACCATCTCTATCCCTATAGAATCCATGGCGAGAAATAGAATTCATCAGTCCAAATCTGCCCTCTGACGTATCATCCACATCATCGCCCTTGACATATTTTTCTGACACTGCAGGATTAGCATCCGCAGATTCATCATATATCTCGTATTTTAATTCATCTCCAAAGAAGAGAATAAACTGCTTTACATAGAGGCCATCATACATTTCTATCATGTCCTCAGCCCCATGCTCCACTCCATTGATAGAGTATAAAATGCTGACCTGGCCCTGCTTTTTGCCCTTGTATTCTACAAAGAATTTGTCGTAGAGATGGTATTTGACCCTCAGGTCATTGTGGCAGAATTTAAAGAATCCAAAGTATTGATTCTTTATAATCGAGTCAGCCAAAAGCACATCCAAAACATCTAACTGGTCTGGAGAAATATCCTTGTTGAGGCAGAGATATTTTAGCAAGGCAATACGCATAGACTCATTAAAACTCTTTCCAGTCTTGAGCCTATCGGTAATGTATTCAAATATATTGTCCCTGATCTCTCTCTCCCCTGACAAGTACTCGTGAGACTCGTAGGTCAAGAAAGCCTCCACAACCATCTTGTTATTTTTGCGGCCCATATAGGTGTCAAAAATATCATTGATAGGCTCCTCCAGGAGGTCCCGATAAAGCATTTGGATTATGATGCGCTCGGAGAAATCTACCAGGTCCAGATTAAGTTCCTTTGACTCCTTGTAGATTAAAAGCATAAGTTTGGTAGGTCCCACATAATATCTAATGAGGAAATAAAGGAGGTCTGAGTGAGTCTTTCCACTCTCCACCAGTTTTGCCACCCAGGTAATCAGGAAATCCTCAGGTCTATTCTCGTCCTTTTTATTAATTAAAAACCTAAAGAGTTTGGAAGCCACATCATCTTTTAGCATAGTGCCATTGGTGTGCTTCATCATATAGTAGGCCTCTTCGTATTTGCCTGCTGTAATAAACACATCCAAAACGTCAGCTATAACCGCTGCCGATAGTTTTGTAAGGTCCGCCTCATTGATAAAGTGTTTTACCAGCACATCCTCCCTGTTGTGGATTCTAAGGTAAGAAACCAAAAGAGGATATAGTTTGTTCTTGTAGCCTGGGGCAATATCTGAGGAATGGAGAATCCTCTCTGCCGATGGCAGGAGGTTTGAATCCAATTCAGATGCCTGGCTAGAGGAAGAAAAATCTCTAAGGACAAAGGCCATATTGTCTGGGCAAAGTTGCCTTAATTTAGCCAAGTATTCATCAGATTGTAGGACATCCTCCAGCATGTAGGCATTCTCGTCATAGAAAAGAATTCCATTTTCATTTTCTAAAAGAATGACTGGCTCCTGTCCAAGGCAATCAATGTAGGCAAAGTTATTATTAAGGTTAACAACCTTGTTGGCCTTGAATTCTTTGAAGTAGATAAGGGCTCTCTTTGGCCTGCCAGATGGCACAATGAGTTTTTTCTTGCAGATTAACTCGGCATAAATTTTTGCTACCCCCTCATCAAATATGCCATCTTCCATCAGGTTTTGATAACAAATAGCCAGGTTGTCATCCAATCTCTTTAGTCTCAACTGATCTAGGGTAAAGTTTTCAATAGCCTTTTCGTATTGATTGTAGGTACCCCTATCCTCCTTTTTATGGAGAATAATATTGGCATAAAGCAGGGCCTTTTTGTCCCAAGGCAAATCGTTGTTGTACCTAAAGAACATGGTTATCAACTGTGGCAATTTCTCCACAGACTGGCTAGGCAAAGCCATCATATAGGCTTCAAATATGCCTGACACATGGAGGTTGTTTTCAATAGCAAGCCTAAGCCATGGCAAAAACTCATCCTCCACAGTTGGGCTTTTAAGCAAGTAAGTAACTATAGATAAAAGCAACTGCAGGTCTGGATAGACCTCATAGCACTTTGCCAAAATAGGAAAAGCCTTTGGATTGTAAACTCTTTCAGACTCTAATACATGGATCATCTGCACAGCCATGTCACGAGTTACAACATTTCGTTTGGTGGCGTAGGCCAAAATCTTTAGGGTGTGGTCGTCCAAACTAGAGATAAGATATGGGTCCTGCAGGTAGGTGTAATAAGCCTCTATGTATAAAAGAGGACTCTCCTTGCCCTGGTCAATCCACTCAAAAATATCCCTGAGTTTTTCTGAGGAATTCTTAAAATATTCCTTGCGTAAAAATAGTAAAAACCAGAAAATTCTAACATCTTTTGGGTGCTCCAAAAAGATGCTCTCAATATTTTCTGTCAGTTTGTCAACATAGGATTCCTCTGGCTCTATAAGAGTGCATAGATAGAGCAGAAAAGCCCAATCTGTACTCCTCTTGTCCTCGATGGTCCTCTTTAGATCCTGGATAATCCACAGGGCCTCCTGCTTTTGCTTGTTTAAAACAAAAATCATGGCCTTGATCAAAAGGAAGAAATTTTCATCCTCCTCTTTTATGTCTAGTCCCTCAATAATATCGAGAGAATTCTTGACCCAAGCCCCCAGAGGGATCTTTTTTAGCCTATAGCTTTCGTAATCACGGCATAGCTGTAGATAGGCCTTGTCCCTGGTAATGCTAGGGCTCGAGACCTTATAATCATCCCTGTCAACGCTGGCAAGAATGGTAATTTCCTTATGAACATCTGCAAAATCGAAGGACAGTTTTGCGAAATTGAGACCAGGGTGCATCAGTTCCTTGTGGATGTAGTAATTCATATTGAATATACTGCCCAGGAAAAAGTCGGAAGTGATATTCTCCTTTTCCACAGAGACAAAATCTGCATCAGAGGAAACTCTGATATCAATATATCCCCAGGTACTGCGGGTGATTTCCACTGACCCCCTAATGTTTTCAGATACCTCATAGTAAGTGTCCTGGCGCTCAGTCAGGTCAAAGGTCATTTTCCTCTTAAAGTCACAGGCAACCAGGAATTCATCCAAGGAAGACTTGCTAATAGGCGCAGCCTTAAAAGCCCTGTAAATGAGCCTAGTCTTTGGATCAAAATTGTCTATAAAATCAGCAAACCTATCAGAATAAAATATATTGCAGGCCTCGGTAAAATGGGCCTGGGCAAAGTCACTAAAATCCTGGAGAGAAATAAGCTCACCAGTAGAGACGCTCAAAGCTCTCTTGGTGTAGGTAATCCTAAAAGGTATTTCCTTTTCAAGTCCATAGAAAACAAGGGTAAACTTGCCTACAAGGGCCTCTCCTGACTTGAAATTGTAGTTGTCAATCACAAAAGGAATGGTCACCTTTTCTCCAGAAAACATAGGCTCAGGCAGCTCTACATATGGACTGTCACAATAAACAGCCCCTCTGGCACTGACCCCATTATCTGTAAAAAATGAAATCTTGCCCTGATACTTTTCTGATGTATAGCAATCATCTACAATCTCAGTCTGCTCAAATACAATATTCGGTTTTAAGTCGTCGAATTTATCTTCAGAAATTCGATAGATTCTCTTTCTCAAAACATTTGCTCCCTTAAAATAAATTTAAGTATTCTCATCCCATAATATCTATATTTTACTACAAGATATTGTGTTTTGGAATATATGACATAAGCAAATTTAGCTGTATTGAAAGTTTTTTTCTATCATGCATTTAATTGCCTAATAATTAATCTGGTGTTAGAATTAGTGCAAATATCAGGAGGCTATAAAATGATTAGACATAAAGACCATTTCCATGGTAGCGACTTAGAGAAAATCGAAAAAATTTATGGAATCAAGAAAGAAAATATCGTAAGTTTTTCTGCCAATGTGAATCCCCTTGGGATTTCTCCAAAACTCAGAGAAGAACTTGCGTCCCATATAGACTGTATTACAACATATCCTGACAGGGATTATGTCTCTCTCAGACAGAGCATTGCAGACTACTGCTCCACAGAGGTAGACAATATAATCGTGGGAAATGGATCAACAGAACTCATCTCTCTCTTTATCCAAATCCAAAAGCCTGCCAAGGCTCTGGTCCTTGGACCTACCTACTCCGAGTACGAAAGAGAGATAGCCTTAGGTGGTGGCAAAACAATTTACTACCCTCTCACAGAAGAAAACAACTTTGCCCTTGATGTAGACAACTTTATTAGCAAATTAAGTGAAAACATAGATTTGATTGTGCTCTGCAACCCAAACAATCCTACAGGATCTGCAGTAAACAATCACCAGATGAGAAAAATTCTGGATGCCTGCAAAGAAAAAAACATCTTTGTAATGGTTGACGAAACCTACGTAGAATTTGCAGAAAACCTGGAGGAGATCACATCTATCCCTCTCACCCGAACCTACGAAAACATCGTAATATTAAGAGGAACCAGCAAATTTTTCGCAGCCCCAGGTCTTAGACTGGGCTATGCCGTCTGCTCTAACAGGGACTTGATGCAGGTCATGAACCAGCGCAAGGACCCATGGTCAATTAACTCTATAGCCGTAATCGCCGGCAACATAATGTTTGCAGACCAGTCCTACATCCACGAAACCAGAGAACTGATAGCCAAGGAAAGAAAGAGAATGTACGACCTCTTCCTCCATTCTAATATGTACAAGCCATTCTGGCCCCAGGGAAACTTTATGCTACTCAAAATCACCAAGGATGGCCTAACCAGTGGCGACCTCTTTGACAGATGCATCAAAGAATGCTGCATGATCCGAGATTGCTCCACCTTCCCATACCTAGGTGAAAACTACATCCGTTTCTGCTTCATGAACAGGGCGGACAACGACAAACTATCCTCAATCCTCTTACGTGACCAATAGATACTAAAAAAGGATGCACAATTTACGTGCATCCTTTTATATTGGGGCCCACACACCAATTCAGGCAATAGCCTCCCCGGCCCCGCCAGGCCCCATACCACTGCCGTCTACAGACTAAAAGTCTCTCTAAGGCCTTGGCCCCATATTCTCTGACAATCAGCCGGAAAATTCAAGTTTTTCTTATTGCCCCAAGGGAGCATCACATACCTGTCTTTTAACTGGTTTTACAATTCAAAAAAATGTGGGACTGACACAGACACTCTAGGTTTTTTTATTATCTTGCAGGTCCTTTAGGAGATAGTTGCTTTACCTCTCCGTTCAATAAGAAATGCGACAAAGTGAATTTGTGGGACGCAGGCGCCGCACTTTATGCGACGTCCTGTCACTGTCGTGCTCTCGCCGACGTCCTGTCGGCTCACGCCTGCGTCCTCACAAATTC
>JAIKWH010000071.1 GCA_024684955.1 Pseudobutyrivibrio sp. | reverse complement strand
AATCCTTGTTGTTTAATATGTACTGTACAAGGTCGTTGTTTGCATTAAGGACCAGGGTCTCTGCGGCTGAGCCAAACATGCCCATATCCATACCACCCATTGCATACATTTTCATCATATCCTGCATGCGGCGGCTTTCCTCGGAAACTGTCAACATAGATGAAAGGTTTTTGTCTTTAAACTTTTCAACCTTAATCTCTAACTTGTCGTTTGAAAGGGCCTTTCTGAATATGTCTGTTAGGGTCTCTGTGGACTCCTTTAACTCATCCTCTCCAGTCTCCTCCACCATTGACTCAGTAACATCTGCATCGATTCTCGAAAACTTATAATTCTCGTTGCGCTGCTCCAACTGGGTAATGAAGGAAGTGTCAATTGCATGGTCCAAGATAACAGCATTCATGCCCTGTTCCTTGAACATATTGATGTACTGGCCCTGCTGATTTACATCTGTAACATAGTATACAGTCTTGCGGGTATCCTCAGGCTCTTTATCCTCAGATACATCACCCTCTCCATCGACAACTTCTGCCTCTACCTTTTCGCCATTCTCATCTGTGGCCTTTTCTGACTCCTCTGGCTTAACCAAAAGTTCTGGCAGGGTCTGGTACTTGTCATTGATGTCCTTGAAAAGGATATAATCATTCATTTTGTCACAGAACTTGTTGTCCTTGAGGCAGCCAAACTTGATAAATGGTGCAATGTCATCCCAGAATTTCTCATAGTTTTCCTTGTCTGTTTTACACATCCCGGTCAGTTTGTCAGCCACCTTTTTGGTGATGAACTCGGAAATCTTTGTAACAAATCCATCATTCTGAAGAGCAGAACGAGAGACATTAAGAGGAAGGTCCGGACAGTCAATAACACCCTTTAAAAGCATTAAGAACTCAGGGATAACCTCTTTAATATTGTCTGCAATAAACACCTGATTATTATATAACTTGATTGTGCCCTCGATTGAGTCATACTCTGTGTTAATCTTTGGGAAGTATAAAATACCCTTTAAATTGAATGGGTAATCCATGTTGAGGTGAATCCAGAAAAGTGGCTCCTTGTAATCATGGAATACATCTCTGTAAAATGCCTTATATTCTTCATCTGTACACTCAGATGGATTCTTAGTCCAAAGTGGATGTGTCTCATTAAGGGGAACCGGACGCTTTACAATCTTGAGTTTGTCTTTGTCATCCTCATGGATTTCCTCAATGACCTTGTCTGTGTCTTTTTTATCAGCAGCATCAATTGTCTCGTATTCTTCTGGAGCATCCTTCTTAGAAAGATAAATCTCTGTTGGCATAAATGAGCAATACTTTTCGATTACCTCACGAGCGCGATACTCGTTGGCAAACTCTAAGCAATCCTCGTTAAGGAAAAGAGTAATCTTGGTACCAACCTGATCCCAATCGCCATCGCTCATTTCATACTCAGTGCCACCATCGCACTCCCAGTGAACAGCCTTTGAACCGCCTTTATAAGAAAGGGAATCAATATGCACCTCATCCGCAACCATAAATGCAGAGTAGAATCCTAAACCAAAGTGTCCAATAATCTGGTCGCTGTCAGCCTTGTCCTTGTATTTCTCCAGGAAATCTGTAGCACCTGAGAATGCAATCTGATTAATATATTCGTCCACTTCCTCAGCTGTCATACCAAGACCATTATCTATAAATGTAAGGGTCTTGTCCTCTGGGCTAACCAATACAGAAATCTTTGCCTTATAGTCATTAGGAAGAGAGTACTCCCCCATCATATCCAACTTTTTTAATTTTGTAATGGCATCGCATCCATTAGAAATAAGTTCTCTATAGAAGATATCGTGGTCTGAATAGAGCCACTTTTTTATTACAGGAAAAATGTTCTCACTTGTGATTGATAAACTACCTTTTTTGTTACTCATTAATATCACTCCTTCGCATATTTTAATCACTAGAGAATATGATAGTCCTGCTATTTTCATAAGTCAATAGAAAATTAGCACTCATTTTGAGAGAGTGCTAATAAAAATTTCTTCAGTCAAAAAAAGACCAGTTGCCTGTTGGCATCTGGCCTTATACATTGCAATATTTTGTTATAATTCACAGACTTACAAATCTGCTGAACCTACGCAATCCTTGTTGGCTACGAAATAAATCTTGCCATCCTCAGGCTTGATATAGATATTGATTTCTGTAAGAGTCTGTCCCTTGTACTGCTTTTTGAAAGCAGCCTTAGCCTTTTTCATGCACTCTTCCTGAGTAAACTGACGGCCCTGGAACTCGATAACGATTGACTCAGCAACCTTTTTAGCAGCCTTTGCTGAAGCCTTCTTTACTGTCTTAGTAGCTGTCTTTTTAGCAGCTGTGGCCTTCTTTGTTGCAGTTGCTTTTGCTGTTGTTGCAGTCTTCTTAACCTCTGCAGCATCCTTTTTAACTTCTGCTGCCACTTTCTTTGTTGTAGCTGTTGCTGAAGCAGCTGCTGCCTTTACAGATGCAGAAGCCTTCTCTGCTGTCTTTTTAAGATCGTCTACTGATACCTTTGCATTAGTAACCATTTTCGTCCTCCTATTAATAAAAAGATGCAATTTATATATCATTTTCAATTTAAATAATATTATAGTCATTCATGTTGGGAATTTCCATACTATTGTTGTAATTTTCCACCAAATAACCAATATTTTCTTAATTATAACTGCTTTTTTATTAGTTTTGTTGCTTAAATCAAAAAAGTCCCTATAAAATAGGGGCTTTTTCTTAAAAGTCGATATAATTAGACAGTGTTACAAAAAACGTAGAAGTAGTGATTTCATCTACTGATTCAGCAGGAATTTCCATGGAATCCCAAAGTTTTACATTCATATCAGAAAAGTACTTTCCTTCCAAGTCCACTATGATATCATCAATCACCTGCTTACGTCTCTTATCGATAATTATCATTTTGTTTTCTTCAGACAATTCTTCATTATATTTGTCAATGCACTGGAAGTAATAATAACCTCCGTCTGCTTCAATAGCTGGTGACACCTCATCAGTGTCAAGGTTGAATACCACATCATCCACTTCCTCTGGATATTCCTTTCTGGCAAAGGTCACCTGATAGGTGTCCAATTCAGTATATGTGGCAGCCAGTCTAACAAAAGTATTGCCATAGTCTATCTTGTCTTGTACCTCTTTTGCCTCAGCAGGATCTGTGACAAACAACACATAGGCCTCCATGACTCGGGCCTCATCCTCGGAGACCTCCTCATCAACGGAATTCATAAGCTGGCTGTAGACCTTTTCAGCCAAGGCATATTTTTTGTACATTTCAAATACGTCTTTCTCCTTGGCTCCACAAAAATCTTTTTCTACCTCATTTAAACTCTGATAGTATTCCCTGGCTGCCTCCTGGCATTTGTCCTCCTCTGTCTCAGTGAGGGCTATCTCATTCTCCATGGCATAGAGATTTAAAACATAGACCCTGGTCAAATGCTCCATAACATTATCCTTTATAGATTCTGTCATGGTATCAGTATTAAATTCATCTGCCCAAAGGTTTACATCATTTACCGTGCCATATATATTTTTTGCGTTCATCAAGTATAGGCTGGCTTCTTTTTTGGAGCACTTTAAATCAGAGATTTTAAAGACAGTGCTTCCTCCGCTAGGTGTGTCAAAGTAAACTGTCTTACCTTGATAAGTGCAGGCTGTCAAAGATAGCATAGCGGCAGTAATCAAAGACAGGGCAAGTATTTTTTTAAAAAATCTCATTACTTTACCCCTCTACCACAAGATATCTGCCATCGCCAATTTCAAATACTTCAGAGGCAGACAAAACTTCATCTTCGCTCATCCCAGAGATGTCCATAGCATCCTCCAAGTATTCCAAAACCTCTTTTTTATTTTTCAAAACTACAGCGCAGACATCCTCCAAAAATTCCTGAGCCTCCTCAAAAGAATCTGCTACCTTTTCAGGGAATAATTGAAGTTGATTATTCAAAAATGCATCAACAGTTTTTTTATCGTATGGCATAATTTAACTCCTAACAATTATTGTTTTATCCAGACAGAATGAGTAGATAAGGACCTCCTTGACTTTTGTGTCATAGGCTCTTTCAATAGCGTCCTTATACAAATCTAACTGCTTTTCATATCTTAACACCAATTCAGTCTCTGAGTCCACTCTATCCGTCTTGTAATCCATGAGAACTATGCCATCATCCTCCTGGAAAAAAACATCAATAATTCCCTGAACTAAAATCAGGTCAGAGTAAGCCTCAGAATCTGCAAATAATTCTAATGGATTTGACCCAAATACAAATGGTTTTTCCTTGTAGAGGAGCCCCTTTAGTTCTGCCTCATGCATCCTCTTAGCCAGTTCTGATTCCATAAATTTCTTTAATTTTACCCTTGATAATCTCTTGTCTTCTTCGGCTGTAATCAGGTGAAGGGAATTCATATATTCCCTCTGGCTATCCACAGTGTTTTTGTAATCCTCCAAAGAAAAGTCAAAGCACTCCATATAACGATGCATAGCAGTGCCGTATAAGGCTCCTGCAGGCACCTTGTCACTGTCTCCTTCCAATTCTTTTTCCTGCATAAAGGAAGGAATATAAACCTCCTCTTCCTCAAATATAAAGGCAGGTGCTGCCAGGTCCTTTTCCTCCTCAAATATCTCCTCCATGGCAGCATGTTTTATCTCCGAAACTGAGTACTTGGTCTTATAGTTTCCTTGAGAAAGTCCCCTGTATTCATAGACAAGATTATGGGCGATTTTCTCTCCCAACTCTGGAGAGATAGCCTCCTTTAGGCTGTAAAGATTACGCCTGATCTCCTCCCTTTCTATGGTCTCAGAAATCTCAGCCAGGGTCAAATCATATACTGTTAGAATCTGTTTTGCCACCTCATAGTGCCTAGCATTTATTGACCTTATAATTAATTCTAAGGAGGAAGTCGCCTTACTTTTTGTCAGGTATGGCAGCACCTCCTCGTCCCCAGAATAGGAAGCAACTACACCTAGAGCAGTTGATTTTTTCCCGTAGGAAACAGTGCCTGTCACAAACATTTTGTCCACAGCACGGGTCAGGGCCACATAGAGAATTCTAAGATATTCTCCCCTGTCATCTGCTGCATTTTTTGCCTTTATTAAATTGTAAAAAGGTGTTTTAAACTCGGACATATTGTCTGGATTCTTGTAATTGAGAGCCAGACCGAGATTTTTATCAATGGCAAAATCTCCCGTTCTCGATGCAATTCCCTTGCCGCAGCCAGACAAAAATACCACAGGAAATTCCAATCCCTTACTTTTGTGGATGGTCATAATCCTGACTGCATTGTCATTTTCTCCTAGGGTCTTTGCCAGGCCCAGGTCCTCGTCGTAACTGCGCAATCCCTGGATGTAGGCAACAAATTTTGACAAGCCCTTGTAGGAAGTATTCTCAAATTTAACTGCCTCATCTATCAGCTTGTCCAGGTTGGCTACAGAGGATTCTCCATTTGGCAAGGCGCTTACATAAATCCCGTATCCGCTCTCCCTTAAAATAATTCCAATCAGGTCGTGGATAGGAGTGTCCACTGCCAACTCCCTAAAATGATTTAAGGTATCCAGGAAATCATTAACATCTTTTGCATCTTCTCTGACTTTATAATTTAAAAGGGCCTGGTACAAATTGTCCTCTGGAGAATTAACCCTAATCTCTGCCAGTCTCTCCGAAGAAAAATCAAAGAGTTTTGAATGGAGTACTGCTGCAAGGCTAATGTCATTGAAAGGATTGTCAATAACAGTGAGCATAGCAAGGACTGTCTCTATCTCTTCCCTGTCAAAAAATCCCTTTTCCTCCGCCAGGTATGCAGGGATTCCACTGGACCTAAGGACATTTAAAAATTTATCCCCATGGCTGCCAACGGACCTCATGAGAATTACTATATCCTTGTAGCGCACTGGCCTAAGGATTCTCTCATCATTCCTTTTGTCTGACACCATAAAAGACCCATTAATCAATTCCTTTATTTTTTTTGCCAGGATTGCAGCCTCCAGTTCATCATCATTTCCAATCCCAGCCTCTCTCATGGCGGCTTTGTCCACATCCCCGATTAATATCTCAGTTTTGTAATCCATGGCCTCACCCAAAAAATCTGTCACTCCCGCTTTTAAAGAGGCACTATCGTCATAATCCACCCCTCCCATATCTTTGTGCATAAGTGGGAAAAATACATTATTACAAAATTCCAAAACCTCTGGCCTAGACCTAAAGTTTTGGTCCAGATCAATCCTTATGCTATCAGATGAGTCATCCAAAGGATAAGTGTTTTGCTTGTGGATAAAGAGGGATGGGTCAGCCTCTCTAAAGGCGTAAATAGACTGTTTTACGTCACCTACAGTAAAGTAATTATTTCCCGATGAAATGGCGGTGAGAATGCTCTCCTGCAACTCATTGGAATCCTGGTACTCATCAACCATAATCTCCTTAAAATGGTTGGCAAGTTCTGCTGCAACATGAGTGATCGGATGGTCCGGATTTTCCTTGTCCCTGAGAATTTCCAGCGCCATATGCTCTATATCATTAAAGTCAAAAATCTTTCTCTTTTGCTTTTCATCTAAGAGCCTTTGGGCAAACTCCTTTGTCAGGTTGATAAGAGCAAGAGCCTGTCCTCTTATATACTGGATGGTCTCCACAATATCCTCCAGGCTCATGGCATAAAAACTAGAGGCCAGTTCATTGGCATCCTTTTTGTATCCATCTCTGACCTTTTTTACATAATCCACTGCTAGTGGGTCAAGACTAGAGTCCTTGACCAGCAGTTTTGAAAAAGACATGCCCTGGAGAATTTCCATTCTCCTGGTGTAGCCCCTAGCATTTTTAATCGAAGAAAAAAGGGCGTAGTCCTCCTTAAATACCAGGAGGTCCTTTGAGGAATCCCCCTCTGGATAAAGGCTGATTATGTATTTAATATTGGAGAGAATGCTATCTAAAAGCAAGTCGGCATATTCATTCATTTCCCCCATAAAATCAGATGCAATGAGTTCTTCCACTGTGGAAATGTCATACAGTCTTATACTAGAATCTAACCATTCATCTACCCACGGAAAAGAACATGCCTTGGTATACAACTGGAAGACCAGGCCTGAGAGGGTGTCGATATTTCCTCCAGACACATAGGCGTCTGCCAACACCATAAAATCTTTGTCCGCCTCTTTTATTTTGTCAGAAATAAGGTCAGAGACTATCTCATCCTCCAGCATCTTTAATTCTCCAGCGCTGGCTATGCGAAATCCCGGGTCCAGGTCTATCTCGTAGAAATAGTTTTTTACCACCCAGGAACAAAAGGAATCGATGGTCCTAATCTGAGCACCATGGACCAGGGTAGCCTGGGTCCTAAGGCGGGTATCTGATGGGTTTGCCTCCAGGGCCTCCTCAATGGCCCGTCTAATTCTGTCCTTCATCTCTGCTGCTGCAGCGGTAGTAAAAGTAACCACCAAAAGTTGGTCCACATCTATAGGGCTAGTCTTGTCCAAAATCTGGGAAATGATTCTTTTAACCAGGACAAAGGTCTTGCCTGAGCCTGCTGCTGCAGACACCAACATATTTTTATTTCTTGTATCCCTAACAAGTTCTTGTGCTTTGCTAAGTCCCAATTTATTTATCTCCCTCAGTTTCTAAAGCATTATTCATAAGACTAATTATCTCATCGCTAGAGGAAATACTTTCAAAGTCTCTAGCCTCATATCCCGGTTTGCCGTCCCTGTATCCGCAAACCGGTCTGTATTTGCAATATTTGCAGGAATCCAAACTCTTTAATCTGGCCGGTGATGGTTCAAATTCTCCATCTATAATATGCTTTGCTATCTGGCCAGCCTGGTAAGAGGAGTAGTCTAAGAGGGTTTTTATTCCCTCCTGGGACATTACCTTTGAATACCTGTTAGGGCTGCCATCCTTGTTGATTGCATATGGCACAATAGTAGAACTTTGCTCCTGCCCATCCTCCAGGCCTACTGTGGCGTCATTGTCCCTCAGGTCTGCCTCGGCAGCGGACAAAAGTCCATCCATAGAATTATTTTTAAACCTATTGTCCATAAGAGATGAAGAGTCAAGCCCCTTGGTCTCTGTAAAATCATTAGATATCTTGTAGTAGAGCATGGCCGATGGGTGGATGTAAGGGTACTTGTCTTTTAGTTTGTCCAGCACCACCTGCATGTATATAGGCAACTGCAATGACAGGCCCCTGTAGCACATATTCAAATCCAAACTATGGCTGCTGGACTTGTAATCAATAATTCTAACTCCCGGCGCCGCAGAATCTGATATATCAATCCTATCCACCTTGCCAGACAACCTGGCCAGGGTCTCCTCTGTCTCTGGGTCTGTCACATCACAAGAGATTTTTTCCTCAAAAAAACTTGGGGTAAAACTGCCCTTTTTTACCTGAGAAGTAATGACTCCCACTGTGTATCGCAGGGTCTTTTTCACAGTATTCATAATGTATTTTTGAGTCTCATCCTCCAGAGATGCCACCTTGGCAATGGAGTCATAGGTCTTGCCCAGGGCCAACTCTATGTGGCTTTGTATCTGGGACTCTGTTATCTCCTGCCAAGATATCCCATCATCCACTAGACTCTTGGAATACTCTTCCAGGGCCTGATGGCAGAATATGCCCAGATCAACTGCAGAAAGTTTAAACTCCTCCCTCTCCTTTAGCCTTAGGATGTAGGTGAGAAAATATTTGTAGGCACACTGACTGTAGGTCTCAAATTTTGTAATTGAGCCTGATACAGTTTCGTCCTCATTAAAGGCCTCATTGACTGCCAACATAATATCCCCGGAAATAGTCTCCTTGTCGTGGATATAGAAGGCTGCATCCAAAATGGAATCAAGGTCTATATCAGAATCTGCAACTGCCCATGAATACAAGGCATTGAAATCCTCTTCCTCCTCTGGAGAAAGGGCCATAGCCCCTCCCCTTGCCAGGCGAGAAATAAGGGATATCAGGTAGGCCAGGGATTCATCCCTAGACAAAAATCTATCATCTCCAGAAAAATTTTCTATCTCCTGGAGTTTTATATCAAACATCTTTGCCAGAGCCCCAAAAAGGTATGAGGGATTAACGCCCTTGCCCTCACCGTTTACTCTTGGCATGGTTATAAACAATTTTTTATTTGGCTTGGACAACATGAGGTAGAGATAGAATCTCTGGCGCAGGGATTTTTCCTTGTCAGTAGGCGCCATCTCAAAGCCAGCATCCAAAAGTTGCTGCCTCTCCAATTGAGATAAGATGCCTCCGTTTTCCACTGCCATAGGTATGGCATCATCTGATGCTCCAAGACAAAACAAGTAGCCTATATTAGAAAGTCTTGTTCTTTCAATATCACCTACAATAACTGAATCAGCGGCAGATGGAATAAGACCCATTGCTGCAGATGAAAGACCTGCCTTGTATATATCATAAAAATCTTTTAGGTCTAAAACCTCATCCCCTATTATGGAAACCATCTTGTCCAAAATATCCATGAGGACCTTGTATATCTGCTGGTATTCTTTGGCCTTTACATCCGCTCCCCTATCCTGGAATTCTTGCCCTCTGGCCTTGATCTTTCGCTGGCAATCAAAGGCCTCCAGCAATTCATAGAGGGCCACAGCGATATCCTTTACCGTAGACCTGGAATCTATCTTTTCATCAAAACTAATAAATGGGCCTATAAAGGATTCTCTAATCGAATTTGCCCTTATCAAATCCTCATCCTTATTAAAACTATTTGACCTGATGGCAAATGGGTGGAAGTATTTTTTCTTGCCTCTGATTCCTGTGGATATGACATAATTCTCCAAAAAATCTATGTCCTCCATAGGAAGGCCGCTCATGCCTGTCCTAAGAAATCTAAAGACATCCTCCCTCCTATAGCCCCTGGATACAATGTCAAAAATGGCATCTATCATTTCTGAAAAAGGATGAAAGAGGACCTCCGACTTGGCATCGATAAAGAAAGGTATGGAGAATTCTCCAAAGATCTCTGGAATCAAATACCTATAGGAATCCAGGTTTGGAGCCACCACCGCCATCTCATTGTAGTGGTGACCCTGCCTGATTAATTTGCTGATTTCTATGGCCGTATATTTTAATTCATCACGAAGAGACTTTAGACTCACCAGGCTAATAGAATCCTGACCCTGGCCCTCAAATGCCTTTGGCTCTGGCCTAAAAATATTTTTCTCCAAATGGGTCAGGGCTGGATTGTCAGACAGCCATCCCTGACTGTCATCAATTTTTATAGTTTCATTGATTTCTGTTTTAGCCTCTGCTGCGATCTGAGACATTTTTATAGCAAAGGAAGATGACATGTAAAACAGGTCATCCTCTGGTTTATTTTCAATCAGTGGCTGATTATTGTCTGTGGTAATGGTGACAAAAACCTGATTGCAAAGTTTTAAAAAATGCTCCACCAATTGGTACTGGATAGGGGTAAATCCTGTAAATCCATCCAGGACAATAGTGGCATTTGTAAAAAGATCTGAGGAGTCCATCACTCCGTCTAATTTGGAGAGAATTGTCTCCGTAGTAAGGTATTTGCCCTCCACAAAATCCAAAAAAGCCTGGTACAAAACCAACAGGTCACTGGCCTTCTTTTTAAAATTGTATGACATACTAGGACACTGGCACATGTCCTTTAATTTTTCTGGGGTAATATTGTATTGGGTCAACTCCGAAATGAGGGACTTGACCTGGGTAATATAAGAAATGCGCTTGATATTTGACCCAAGGGCCTCCAATTCGTCCAAGTGGTCCTTGGCCAGTTTTCTGATAACCAGAGATTTGCCTGTGTCATCTAATACAGATGAAGTCTCCATCCCCAGGTCAGAAAAGACCCTATATGCTAATCTATTAAATGACAAGACATCAATATTCATAATGCAATGTTTGGGATGCATAGAGACAAGGAGCCTCTGGGTAGACATAGTGTACTGCTCTGGCACTATTATAAGAAAGTTTTCATCCTTATTTTTTATGGATCTATCAATTATATCCTGATATATATATGTTGATTTGCCGCTGTTAGAAGAGCCCGTGATAAATGTAAGTGACATAAAAATTCTCCAAACCCATTCATAGTATCTTTACCATATATTCTACAATATTTACCCCGGGATAAACATGCCCAATGTGGGACTTCTTGCTGCCAGAGCAAAAAAAGAAGGCAAGGCCTGCTCCGCATTAGGGGGCGGGGTCCTTGCCATCTATAACTCACTGTAAACAGTGATAAAAATTCTACTGTGGGAACATGCCTCTAAGCATTGTAGTCATTGCTCCGGCTCTGGATCTGGAGTATATTTTTCCCCTGAGATACATTTCTGAAACAGTGACGTCTTTGATCTCGTCCAGTGGTATCTCAGTGATATCCCGGTCTAGGATGACTATGTCACAACACTTTCCAATCTCTAAGGTGCCGCTTTCTTTCTCCTCAAAACAAGAAAGGGCTCCATAATAGGTGGCCATCCTAAGGGCCTCATGGACCGATACAGATTGGTCAGGATTGACATTGTTTACGGCATCGGAAATCCACCTGATTGGGTCTGGGTCACTGGCTGGAGCGCCGGACTGGAAGCAAATCCTTACTCCCATATCCCTGGCTTCCCTCAGAGGATTCATTCTTTCAACCCTTGGTTTGGAAAGGTTTTTGACCATAAAATCATACACATTGTCTGGATAGGTAAGAATGGTAGGATTCACTGCCAGCATAATGTCATAGGCGGCACATATCTCCAGTCCTCTCTTGGAAGGAAGACTGCCGTGGAAAATAATGTGTCTGTGGTCAAATCTTGGATAATCCTCCAGGGCCTGAGCTATAGCCATTGTGGCCTGGTCAAAGGCTGCATCCCCTTTGGCATGGAGGGCTATCTGGTAGCCTGCCCTGTTGGCCTTTCGGCAAAAATCTTCAACCTCCTGGTCCGCATAGTATGATATTCCCTTGTTGTTAATGGTGGAATAACTCTCATTTAAAGCGGCATCCCTGTTTGCAAAAGTTCCATCTAAGTTTGCAAAGACAACCCTCTTCATATCCTTTTTGCTGGCTTTTGACAGGTCGGTAGTCTGGTAACTGACTTCCATCTTCATGCCATTATCAAGACCCCTGGCCACTGACCTTTCCATGTCAAAATCGTAGTCACGGATAAATCCAATACCGGAGGCTGAGTTGAATAGCCCTACCCCGCGGCTGGCAAGAAAGTCTGCCGTGCTTACCATGGAATCAATAACCCTCCTGGTAGAGAGTCCATTAAACACGTACTCTGCCACCACCATGAAAGCCTCCTGGGACATTTCTCCAGTGATATCATTGTAGCCCCTAAGAGTAGAGGCCTTGCTTCTAATCATGTCCACAAATACCGAATTGATTACGGCAGAGTGGGCATCTCTTTTTATGATACATACAGGTCTGTCCTGACAAACCTCATCCAACTGTTCTTTGAGAATCAGATGACCCTCAGAAACAGCAAACTCAGAAGCACCAAAACCTACGATAATTGGATCCTTGGTAGATTCCACATATTCTCTAAGCCTGGCCAGAATAGTGGCATTGGAAGATACTTCCTCAATTGGATACAGTTTGTGCAACACGGAAAAGGCTGAGTAATGCATGTGTGTGTCCACAAAAGCAGGGACAACTACCCTTCCCCCCAATTCAATTGGTGGAATCATTTCAAATTGGGCCGGTAGTCTGTCTCCTATATAGGCGATCCTGCCCTCCTTTTCCACTAGGTAATTTGCTACATTGTTTTTTTTGTCGCAAGTAATTATTTTTCCGTGAAAAACCTGCATATCTTCTCCTATCTTTTCTTTGCTGCTGGACGGATAATGTGACGAGGAATACCATCAACCATAATAGGTGAAACATCACCTTGGATAAGAGGTTTTACATATGTGACAAAGGCTTCTGTTACATAGGTGCCATCGTGGCTGATCCAATTTCTTGGAACCAGTTTTTCATCGTTGGCAATCTTGTGTACATCCTTTACCTCAGTACCGCACTGATATGGGTCATCAGAGTGACGGATCAAGGTAACCATCTTTCCTGTGTCACCTTCGTCAGCAGCAAGAACTGCAGCACCACCAACCTGATAAGCCTCCAGGATATCAACACGGGATGCAAGGTGAGAACCTGCACGCTGCAAGGTAGAAAGTTCTATTGCCCTAGTCTTGCAACCTAATTCCTTGCAAATGTAATGGCAAAGGTAGGCAGCAGTTCCAGTTAACTGCTTGTGATTAAAGGCATCAACAAACTTGCTGCTTTCTGCGGCCAGTTCACATACATACTTTCCTTCTTTGGTATGGATACCCTCTGAGATACAAACAACAACAGATGATTGGGTTTTTAAAAGTTTCTCAACCCTATCCTTAAATTTTTCAACATTGAAATCAACCTCTGGCAAGTAAATAAGGTCTGGACCACCACAATCCTCGCCCTTGGCGAGAATAGATGCGCCAGTGAGCCAACCTGCATTTCTTCCCATGATTTCTACAATGGTAACAAGGCCTTTTTCATATTCCAGACAGTAACTGTCTCGAATGATTTCCTTGACTGAAGTACCAATGTACTTTGCAGCACTGCCATATCCAGGAGTGTGGTCAGTGAGGGCCAAATCGTTATCAATAGTCTTTGGGCAACCAACAAATCTAATCTCTGAGCCAGTTAAAATAGCGTAATCAGAGAGTTTCTTAATTGTGTCCATAGAGTCATTTCCACCTATATAAATTAAGGCCTCAATATTAAGTTTATTTAAAATTGAGAATATTTTTTCATAGGTCGCCATATCTTGATGGATATCAGGTAATTTAAATCTGCAAGATCCTAAAAAGGCGGCTGGGGTTCGTTTTAGAAGTTCTACATCAAGATCATTTTTGATGTAATCACTAAGGTCAATGTACTCCTCGTCCATTAGACCCTTGATGCCATGAAGCATACCGTAAACTTTTCCTGCCCCACGGTCAATAGCGGTGCGGTAAACACCTGCAAGAGATGAGTTGATTGCGGCGGTTGGTCCGCCTGACTGCCCTACAATGACGTTTCCTTTCATGACATTAAACCTCCCAAGTTAATGAAAATTTGTTATGGTTTAATTTTATCACATTAGTGACAGAAAATAGAAGAAATTGTGAGAAATAATAAGAAATTATTAGTCATCAGATGGTAAATCTCTGAAATGTCCAGCAATAATATCGCAAATACACCATATAGACCCACCAACTGTAGAGGCTATAAATATTTTTATTATATTGATAATAAGCAATCTGACTGTGAGAGATCCAGTTCTAACAGCAATAACGAGCCAGTATACCGGCCTAACAAAAAGCCAGTAACCACCGATATAAAGGCCTAAAACCGAACCTAGGATGCTAAAAAATACAGCCAGGACTCTTTTTGCATTCTTTTTCATATTAAAAACTCCTAGTTTTGTTAATTAAAGGGTATCACAAGAAGGCCCAAAGTGCCACAGAAAAGACCGTAGGTAATGGCCCCAATAATGAGGGCTATAAGCATGCCTGCCACTACGTCCTTTATGAAATGAACTCCCCCTAAGACTCTGATGGTAGCCAGCATAATTCCCATGATAAAGATGATAATCATCCCAAGGGTTGTAACCTGTCCCACAGCAATAGCCACCATAAAGATAGAAAATACATGTCTGCTAGGAAAACTTTTCCCTAGGGTGTCTTTATTTAAAGCAGGGGTAAAGTCATAGACCTGATATGGCCTAGGGCTGTTTGTCCTCTTTCTGTAATAGGAAACCAGGGCAAAGGAAATGCCTGGTATAAGAATGGACCTATAAAGGAGGGTAAAATCTTTAGTCTCCACCCCTTGATAAATGCCATAAACTAAAAGAAGGACATAGAAAAGAACTGTAATATAAGTAATGGCCTTGTCCACTACATTAAGTGCAGAAACAAGACCATTGTTACGCTTTACTTTGTTATTTATATCTTTGTACGAAAAAGCCATCAATTAAACACCAACAAAAATAGACGAATAGGATTCTCTCACTGTATTCTCAAACAAATCCTGAGCATAGGTAAGATCCTGTCCCATCGAAAATGCCATTTCCTCGTATAGTTTGCGGCCAGCCAAACTAAGAACCTTTTCGTCGGAAGCCATAACCTTTTTGCCCTCAGAAATACGCTGCCACTTTCTAATCAAAACAGTCTTAACAACTGAAGCCAAAGCCTCAGGTGTAAATTCTGACATAACCTCTTTAAACTTTTCCTGACGCACCCTGTCATTGGACTCGTCAATAAAGTCAATGTCTGCGATATTGTTTATGATATTGATAAACTCCTCCTTAGGAGCAACTGGACGCAGTTTAACAGAAGAGCCGGAAATAGGAGTAAATACCTTTGCGCCTGCCTTGAATACTGGGGACATGCAATAGTACGTTTTTCGCGAGCCTTTGCCCATAAGCTCCATATCATCGATATCGTCAATCTGACAAACACCGCTACCCTCATGAACCAAATAATCGCCTACTTGATATTCCATATTTCACCGTCTTTCTAATAATTAAACCACTCTCATCGCTTCATAAACTCAATCCCCCTACATGTTAAATTATATCACGATTTTCCAATTTTGCTCACAAAAAGTTCACATTCAGCAATAATACTGGCAGTTTGCCGTTTTTTAACTTTTCAATTAGGCAAAATTACCACTGTTGTCAGTTAATTACTATAATTCTACCCTGTCCTCCAGGATTCTAGCCAGACTTTCCAGCCCCTCCTGGTCCTCTGGCGTAAACCTAGAAAAATTTGGAGAATCAATATCCAGCACTCCAAATATCTTTCCATCCTTGTGGAGTGGGATAACTATCTCTGAATTGGAAGCAGAGTCGCAGGCAATGTGGCCAGGAAACTCATGGACATTATCCACTCTTATGGTCTCATCCCTATCATAGGCAGTACCACAAACTCCCTTTCCTCTTGCAATTCTGATGCAGGCCACCTTGCCCTGAAATGGCCCAAGGAGAAGGCTACCCTTATCCTCTAAATAAAAACCTGCCCAGTTAAGTTCTGCCATTGAATCCATAATCAAGGCCGATGCATTGGAAAGAACAGGAATGAGTCCCCTCTCATCCTCAGTCAGGCTCTCTAATTGCATACACATTGTCTTATAATCTGTCATAATTCACCTCTGTATTATTTTATTTCCAGTCACCATTACAATAATACAGGACTTTGGCAACTTGTCCAATTGAGGTGACACTATTGCCTGCTTGATTGATGCAATGGTGCATACCTGGGTTGCCGTTTAGCATAACTGTAATAATGTTTTTTACCTGAACATTTGGAGCATCAGGCACTTCCATGGCTGTCTCCATAGGGATTTTTGCATCCCTGTTGTATAAATAGATACCAATTCCCATACCGTAAAAATCTGTTACAGAATCTGCCACGGTAATTGATGAATAACCTGCCACAGAGCCGTCATGGCTAGACCAAGCCCTAGCATCGGTGACATCGTAAGGTACCTCGCTCTGATACATAACCAGGCGTCCATTGTTTCCATTCCAAATGGTCTGATACTCTTGGAAATGTTCCACCATCAGGCCATACATAGTTGCATCGTCACCGTTAATAATAATTCCATTGGCACAGGTATTCTTGTCCCAAGCCACCTGGTCTCCATGGTCTGCACGCCAAATCCACAGGTTGTCTCCAATGACATTATCCTGATTTATCACAAGGCAAGACTTAGTCTTACAAGGCTCATCGGTTCGCCTGCCTCCCACCCTAAAATATACATCTGAAAGGAGGGATGGATTTGCATTCTCCACCTCAGTTTCTTCCATTACAAGCAGGGTCTCAGACTCCTTTTGACCTGCATCAAAAAGCAGGCCTGCTATGGTCACTCCATTAGCCTCTGTGCTCACACAAGGCAGCCCCTCTGTTGGCTCTAAAGAAGCCAGTCCCAGGCCCAAGAGGATTGTATCCTCCCTTGTTACCTTTAGTGTATCTGAAAGCTGATAGGTGCCCGGGGTAAAAACTATATCCTTGCCTTTTGCCAGAGCCTGATTAATAGTATCTGCATTGTCTATGCTATCCTTTGCCACATAGCATTCAGAAAGTGGAATCAATTTATGGTCTGGCTCCTGGTCCAGCCAATCTGCCCCAACAGCATCAGTCTTTGTAGATGAGACATATATGCAAAAGCCCTCCTTTTCATCATAGACAAGGAAAGGTTTTTCTCTGACTATAGGCACATTATCCTCTGCAGAATATGCGTGGTCCGGCCAGCTTGTAGTAGGGACTCCTGCAGGATCATCTCCTGCAAATACTTCATTCCAATTCTCCCCAACCCAACCAGAATATTTATTGTTGCGGGACAGCCACTGCTGCTGTGATCCAGAATCTACCACTCCATTTATATTAGAATTGCTAAGCCAGCCTCCGCTTGCCCAGCCTTTCTCGTCATGGAGATAGAGGTCTCCATCAATTTGCATACGGCGCATGTCTGTGGCCTGAGAAACAGCCCACATGCTGTCTCCTGTCACCTGCATATTTTCTACGCTGCGCCAGAAATTGCAAAGGGCTATGTGGTTGTCATCTGTGCCAAGCCATCTGGCTGAGCAATTTACACTAGGTAATTTTACATCTGTAGGCAGGGCCCCAAGGCCAGCCACCTGGGTGTAAAATCCAACTGGCACATCTATGTCATGGTACTCTCCTGGCAGGAAATAGAAGCCGTATCTATCATCCTCAAACTGTCCAATCTCAGCCATTAAAAATGCTGAGTCAAGAACCTCCTGGATTTCTTCTGGATTGTCATCAGGAGAAAAAATATATACGTTTTCTCCCAACAAATCTGTGTGAAAATTTTCTCGTGTTAGTTTTTTTGATTTAAAATTCATTCCTACTATTCCTATAGCGCTTGTAAGTATTAGTGTTGCAATAATTCCAATAACAATTTTCTTCTTCATTTTACCACCCTTTTCACAGGATAATCTCCTAATTTCTTAACTATAATAAAAAAAGAAGACCTATTCATTAAGGCCTCCTTTTTTAAAAAGGTGTTAAAATTTTAAATAAGATAGGCATGCCTGTGAGCCGGGTTATGTCTTTTAAAGTAGTCATCTTTCTAGGGCCACTGTTGCCAATGGTCTCAAGCGTTCAACCTAGCGCTGGCGGGCCGCGTACGCGCTGCTTAGAACTTGCTTCGGATGGGGTTTACATGGCTATCCTTGTTACCAAGGATACGGTGGTCTCTTGCACCACCTTTCCACCCTTACCTATCTAATAGGCGGTATATTTCTGTTGCACTATCCTTGGAGTCGCCTCCACCGGCCGTTAGCCGGCATCCTTGCCCTGTGAAGCCCGGACTTTCCTCTCCCTGAGCCTTAGGCCCAGGCAGCGACTACTCAGCATACCTAGGTGATAATATATCCACTAAATCCGTCCCTGTCAAGCAAGAATCTATGACTTTTTGCTGACCCAATAATGAAATTGTCAGCAAAAATCCTGCTTCGCAGGACAACTTTTCCATTGCATGTAAAAGTTGGTCAGATACGATTCCCGTTTTTCTGATGAAAAACAGGAATCTATAAGATGCAACTGCCTCCGATGAATTCTCGCACCAGAGAATTGTTTGGTATAACGTCTGCAGCCATTGGAAGGAAATAATCCAAAAGCTTGATGAGACGCTTTGCCTCTGGGTAGGAAGGGTCATCTGGTGTGATGGCATATAGTTGTGGGTCTACATATAGTTTTAGGACTGCCATCTCGTAGATGAGGGCTGTGTTGAACATGGCATCTGCCTGCTCCTGGAATGGGAATATATTCTTTTCCTCTCCACGTCTGACAGAATCCCACATAGCAATAGTTTCAGCGGCAGATGTGGCCCTGGTTCTAGAGTCTCGCACTATTCGTCTAATCAATCGACCGTCCGATGTAGACAGAGGATTGTGCTCGTCTATAGATAACTGGGTCAGGGCTGACAGGTAAATCTTGTATTTAGACTCCGCTGGAAGAGATGCGGACATCCTATCGTTTAGGCCATGAATTCCCTCAATGACTAAAATATCATTGTCCCCCAGCTGCATGTAATGGTCATTGTACTCCCTCTTTCCAATCTTGAAATTGAAATTTGGAAGGAGGACTCTCTCGCCATTTAATAGTTTTACCATGCATTCGTTAAAGTATGGAATGTCCAAGCCCTCGATGGACTCAAAATCTTTTTCTCCATATTCATCCAGTGGCATCTGGTCTCTATTGAGATAGAAGTCATCTAGTGGAACTGGATGTGGGGTCAGGCCCAAGGCCCTAAGCTGGGCTGACAGTTTGTGAGAAAAGGTGGTCTTGCCTGATGAGGAAGGACCTGCCATCATAACAAATTTTACGTCTTTTCTCTCGGCAATATTTCTGGCCAAATCCCCGATATTTCTCTCCATCACCGCCTCTTGAGAAAGGACAATATCCTTGATTCTGCCTGAGCAAATAGCATCATTTAAGGCTCCAACAGTAGAAACACCCATGGTGTCACCAAAATTAGATGCAGCCTGCTGTACATTAAATAATTTGATAGGCTTGGTAAACTCTGCAACCTTTTTGGTAGGAGCGTCAGGCTTGCGACCGTCAGGATACATGAGCATAAAGCCATTTTCAAATTTGATTAGGTCAAAATACCTAAGGTAGCCTGTGGATGGCACCATGTAACCATAAAAATAATCAATACATCCATCCAAATCATACACATTAATGTTTGAACTGGTCCTGTATTTAAGGAGTTGCTCCTTGTCTTTCATGTTGAAACTGTGGAACATATCCTTGGCCTGGTCTGTCTTGATAGAATACTTTTTAAGAGGGATGTCATCTTTTACAAGACGTTTCATAACCTTTTTTAATTCTGACAAAGTCTCGTTTGTAATTTTGCCCACACCCTCAAGAGTGCAAAAATCACCCTGGCCCAAGGAATGTTCTACCCTAAGGTAAGGATTGTCAGGCAGTGGGAACACATCCATCAGCGCTCTTTGGAGGAGAAATACAACTGATCTGCGGTATGCCCTCCTACCATTTTTGTCGGCTGTGGTGAGGAATTCAACAGGACCTACGCCAGTCACTGCCTTGTTTAATTCCGTCAGTTTCCCCTTGTAGTTTGCAAGGACAATATCATCTTTGTACCCTTTTTGATGAATCCTGGCAATGTCCAAGAGGCGAGTACCCTCATCATATGTCTCTTCTTTGCCATTAATGATTACCTTTGCCATATATAACCCTCCTTTGCCTTAGTTTCTAGCCTGTTCTACCAGGGATAAAAGGTCTTTCAACTCCCTAATTCTCTCACAAATCTGTGAACTTTTCTCGCCCTTTTCCAGGCGAGATAAAATCTTACTATACTCATTATAATTTTTATCGAGAAGTCTTGCAAAAAGTTCAGGTCTTTTCTTTAAGATAATAGGACCATATTCCAATTCCAGATCAGAATATTCCTCCTTAAAACTTGGGTCGTATTTAATTTTCATTATAGGATAAATCTTGTTTTCCTCAGTGCACAGTTCCTCATCTATTATGCAAAAATGCTCCTTGCTAATAAATTCTCTAAACTGTCTATATTCAGACTGAGGCTCCACTACCAGGCAGGTGGCCTCTTTTGCCACTGTCTTGCCTGCATCCAATATCCTTTGCATCAGGACTCCTCCCATTCCGCAGAGGCAAATCACATCTGCCTCTCCAGGGGTAAGAGCTGCAAAGCCATTTGACAGGCGAAACTGGACATTTGATATGAGCCCTGCCTCGCTGGCATTCTTTTTTGCCAGTTCTAATGGCCCCTTGTTTACATCCATGGCGATAGCCTTTTTTGCTACCCCATTTTCCAGCAGGCTCAGGAAAAGGTAGCCGTGGTCACATCCAACATCTGCCACAGTATCGCAGGCAGGAACCATGTCATATATTAGTTTTAATCTAGGTGATAATTTAATCATAGTAAAAATGGAAGAACTGCCACTAAAATTTTGGTAATGGCAGTTCTTTAATAATTTTATTGATCTAAGTAATCTTTCAACTTGCGGCTGCGGCTAGGATGTCTCAGTTTGCGAAGGGCCTTGGCCTCAATCTGTCTGATACGCTCACGAGTAACGTTAAATTCCTTGCCTACCTCCTCAAGAGTGCGGGCTTTGCCATCCTCCAAACCAAATCTGAGGATGAGAACTCTCTGCTCACGCTCTGTCAGGGTGCCCAGTACCTCTTGGAGTTGTTCCTTTAGGAGGGTGAATGTAGCAGCCTCTGCTGGCACAGGCACATTCTCGTCTGGGAGGAAATCTCCAAGGTGTGAATCCTCCTCCTCGCCGATAGGTGTCTCCAGAGATACAGGCTCCTGAGAAATCTTTAAGATTTCATGCACCCTATCCACTGTGATGCCCATTGCCTCTGCAATTTCCTCTGGTGTCGGTTCACGGCCAAACTCCTGGAGTAACTGACGAGAAACTCTGATGAGTTTGTTTATGGTCTCAACCATATGTACTGGGATACGGATTGTACGGGCCTGGTCCGCAATAGCACGGGTAATAGCCTGGCGGATCCACCATGTTGCATAGGTAGAGAATTTGTAACCCTTGTGGTAATCGAATTTTTCAACTGCTTTCATAAGACCAAGGTTACCTTCCTGAATCAGGTCAAGGAAGAGCATTCCACGGCCAACATATCTCTTTGCGATGGAAACAACAAGACGGAGGTTTGCCTCTGCCAGTTTATTCTTGGCATCCTGGTCACCCTCCTCCATTCTCTGGGCCAACTCAACCTCTTCGTCAGCCGAAAGCAGTGGTACCTTACCAATCTCCTTTAAGTACATGCGGACAGGATCCTCAATGCTGACTGAGTCAGGCACTGACATATCCATATCCTCCATATCCTCATCCTCTGAGGCAAGGATAAGGGCATCTGATGGGCCTGATGAAAAGTTTACATCAATTCCCTTTCTATCAAGGAAACCAAGGATTCTCTCCATCTGCTTTGCATCAATCTTGTAGTCCTTTAAAAACTCTGTAATTTC
>JAIKWH010000068.1 GCA_024684955.1 Pseudobutyrivibrio sp. | reverse complement strand
TATCTCTCATTACCACTCCTATTAAAACTCTGAAATCTTAAAGTTATTTCTTGATTCCTTTTTAACTTCGTAAAGCATTTCATCAGCCTTTTGCAAGTAGGTAAACATGCTGTCATCCCCTGATGGTGTGCCGTAACATGCTCCTTGAGAAATGGTTACCCTGCTATCGCTTAGAGAAAACATGTGCTCATAATTCTTTTCGTATATCTTGTCCCTAAGATTGGTGGCAAGTTCTTGAATCTTGTCCATATCCATGCCCTCATAGATGATAACGAACTCATCTCCACCGTATCTGGCGGTAAAGACATTTTCGTCCTTTGCCATTTCTATTAAGGCACTGGCGATAAATTTAATACAGTCGTCTCCTGCCTGGTGTCCGTAGTTATCGTTGTACTGCTTGAAGTAATCTATATCCAGGATTTCTACTGCAATTGCAGTCCTGTTTACCTTGGCCTTTTCAAAGGCCTTTTCGCTGTATTCATTGAGTTTGAGTCGGTTGTACATTCCAGTAAGTGGATCTGTCTCTGACCTCTTTTGCAGATAGGTATTTTCCTGGGCAACCCTTTTATTTATCTGAGTCAATTCCATATAAGAATTTCGCATAACAATCATATTGCTGACCATCAGGCGATTTTCTCTTTCCATGTACTCAGACAACTCAAAATATAGTACCGATGAAAGTTTGTATTCCTCTATCTGTCCGACCCTTCTAAAATATCTGATTTTAAGGGTTAGTAATTTTTTCTCCAAATTCTTTATAGTAGTTCTCTTGGTGAGTTCATCTAAAATGTCATAGGCCTTAAAAAAGTCATCATACTTTTCTGTATTGAGCAGCATCTCAAGATAATCGTAGAAATCATCAAATACATCTAGAATTGGCAGGCCACTGTAAAGACTTTCATTTACCTTTTCAATCCAATAATTTCTCGCCTCTTCCTCCCCGATAAACTGGCAGGTTCTGGCAAAGAAACAATAGATTACTACCTTTTCCATGTCGTTTAAAAATGGCATGCACTCTGATTTTAACTGCTTTTCAGTTTGGAATACCTGAGATTCCATCTCAAGCTTTATATATGCCCTTCCCATTCCAAGCAGGGCTGCTGTCAGGTTTTGTACATAGCCATCTGTATTCTTATGGTCCATAATATATCTGTAGGCTATTTCTGTATGGTTAATAGACTTTTGATACTCCTCGATGTTTAGGTAGAGAGAACCTAGGTTTAAATGGATCATCCATTCTATATCAGGCAGTGAGTATTCCTCACATATGCCAATTGCCTTGATGTAATAATCCAGGGCAAATGGGGCATTGCCTCTATTTAGAGAAACAATGCCAAGCATGTTGTTGGCTACTGCTAAATATCCCCACTCCTGTTCATGCTCCATTGGGCCGAGACATGCTATCATTTGGGCATAAAAATTGTTGGCATCATTCAAAAGATAATAGGTTTCCCCCCTTGAAAAAGCAGCGTATCCTATGAGGGCATCGTCGTTTAATCCTGTGCCAATTTCCTCTAATTGGTCGCAGGCCTCCAAAACTTTTTGGGGAACCCTTCCTCTATTCTTTTGTATTTCACCTATTAATAATTGTACTTCTCTACTATACTTTCCTACATCCATGTAAACATTTCTCCCAATACAAGTATGTCAATCCCTTTGATCTAGCACATTGGTAAGTTTTGCAAAATCTTCTAGCGACAGTACCTCTCCCCTGACAGTAGGGGCAAATCCGCATTTTTCAATTGCTGCTGCAATCTCTTCTTTGCTATATTTCAAGCCGTTGCTAAGTCCGTTTTGCAGGGTCTTCCTTCTTTGATTAAAGGATGCCCTGATAATCTGAAAGAGCAACTTTTCATTACAGTCCACCGGTGGCTTGCTGTGAGTCTTTAATCTGATAACCGTGCTTGATACCTTTGGCTGTGGCATAAAGCAAGATGGTGGCACCTCGCAAACAATCTCTGGGGTAGAATAATACTGAACCGCAAGTGAAAGGGCTCCATATTCTTTGGAACCTGGGCCCTCCTGCATTCTATCGGCAACTTCCTTTTGAATCATTATAGTTATGGACTCAAGTGGCACATGACTTTCAAACAATCCCATGATAATAGGAGTTGTGATGTAATAAGGCAAGTTTGCTACCACCTTTATTGGTTTTCCGCCGTTTTTCTCCCTTGCTAGAGAATTAATATCAACCTTTAGAATGTCCTGGTTTATTACCGACCAATTTTTGTATGTGGATAGGGTATCGTCCAAAATAGGAATCAGTTTGCTGTCTATTTCTACTGCGACAACCTCTCTTGCCTCCTCGCAGAGGCGCTGGGTCATGGTGCCAATTCCTGGACCAATCTCAAGCACAAAGTCCTCCTTTGTAATACCTGCTGCATCAATGATACTATCTAATATATTTCCATCTATAAGGAAGTTTTGCCCAAATTTCTTTTGAAATGAAAAGCCATGTGCTTCAAGCACTGCTCTTGTATAGGTTGGATTGCTTAAATATGCCATTAATTATTTCCTTTTACTTTCTTGAATAGTGAAAGAGCATTTTTGTAAGTAATACTTTCCACTTCCTCCACAGATAATCCCTTTATCTCAGCGATCGCCTTTGCCACATATGGCAAGAATAAAGAAGAATTCCTTTCACCCCTGTGTGGCTCTGGGGCCATGTATGGGCAATCGGTTTCCAAAACTATGCTTTCCATAGGGATAGCCTCAACAGTTTCCCTCAGTTTTCTGCCGTTTTTGAAGGTGACTACACCTCCTACACCAATTAGCCAGCCCATTTTTACATATTCTATTGCCAATTCTTTAGAGTATGAATAGCAGTGGACAATGCCCTTTAGACCTTGCTCATTATACCTAACAATTGTGTTAAAAGTATCTTCTGCTGCATCTCTTGAGTGGATAATAACAGGAAGGCCCAATTCTATTGCCAATTCCATCTGCCTCTCAAAAACCTGTCCCTGTCTCTTTCTCTCCTCAGGGTCCTTAACCCAATTGTAGTCGTATCCTATTTCGCCAATGGCTACCACCTTTGGGTCAACGGCCTTTTCCCTGATCCAGGTCTCAGCCTCCTGGGTATAGTCCTCTATATTTTCAGGATGGATACCAATTGCAGCGTAGACCGATGGGTAGGCCTGGGCCAAGTCATAGGAATCACTGCAGCCTCTAAAGGAAGCCCCCACATTTACAATTTTATCTATATTTTTTTCTTTCAATAAATGAGAAAGAAGTTCGACTCTATCTGCGTCGAACTTCTCATCATCATAGTGAGCATGAGTCTCAAAAATCATATATATACCTTTAGCAAATTTCTGCACCAGATGGCATTGCATTCTCTGGAGTCATGAGAGAAAGGTTGCCCTCTGCGTCCTCTGCGCAAAGGAGCATTCCCTCTGAGAGAACTCCAGCAAGCTTTGCAGGCTTGAGGTTTACAAGTACCATAACCTTTTTGCCTACCATCTCCTCTGGGCTGTACTGCTTTCTGATTCCAGATACAATCTGCTTTGTTGTTGAACCAATCTTTACCTGTGAGCAAAGGAGCTTTTTAGAACCCTTTACCGCCTCACAAGCAACAATCTTTCCAACCTGGAACTGCATCTTCATAAAATCATCAAATGTAATCTCTGGCTTTGCCTCAATATCGATGCCTTCCTCATCATCTGCTTCATCTGACTCTGGCTGGGCTGGGTTAAATTCTGCAACCTTTGCCATAACCTCATCCAAGTCAAGACGGGCAAATAAAATCTCAGGAGCATCTGTAACCTTGCCACCATTTGGATAATGACCAAATGTAGAAAGCTCATCATATGCGATTTCCTTTGCGCCAAGCTGGGCTAAAATCTTTTCAGATGTCTCAGGTATAAAGGCCTTTAAAAGGCTAGCGCCTACTGAGATACCCTCTACCAAATTGTAGAGAACAGTGGCAAGCCTATCCTGCTTTGTCTCATCCTTTGCAAGGGCCCAAGGCATTGTCTCATCAATGTATTTATTACATCTCTTAAAGAGATTGAATACTTCTGTAATGGCATCAGCAACACGTAAATCTGCCATCTTTTTCTCGACTGTAGCAAGAGTGCCAGTAACCACTGCCTTAAGGTCAGCATCTACATCCTCTGCCACACCCTTGTCCTCAACCAGGCCGCCAAAGTACTTGTTGCTCATAGAAATTGTTCTGTTGACAAGGTTTCCAAGTGTGTTTGCCAGGTCTGAGTTTACACGCTCAACCATAAGTGGCCATGAAATAGCACCATCGTTTTCAAATGGCATCTCGTGGAGAACGAAATATCTAACAGCGTCTACTCCAAATACGCTAACTAACTGATCTGCATAGATAACATTTCCCCTTGACTTAGACATCTTTTCATCGGAACCGTCAGATGCTTTTGTGATAAGCCATGGGTGTCCAAATACCTGCTTTGGCAGTGGCAAATCAAGAGCCATCAAGAATATTGGCCAATATATTGTGTGGAATCGGATGATATCCTTTCCGATGAGGTGAAGGTCTGCTGGCCAAAGTGCCTTAAACTGATCTGTAGAATCCCCATCGCAATCATAACCAATACCGGTGATGTAGTTTGTAAGGGCATCAAGCCATACGTAAACTACGTGCTTTGGATCAAAATCAACTGGGATGCCCCACTTGAAAGATGTACGTGATACACAAAGATCCTGAAGACCTGGCAAGAGGAAGTTGTTCATCATCTCATTCTTGCGGGATACAGGCTGAATAAACTCAGGATGTGTGTTGATATATTCGATAAGTCTGTCAGCATACTTGCTCATTTTGAAGAAGTAAGCCTCTTCCTTGGCTGGCTGAACCTCTCTACCGCAGTCTGGGCATTTGCCATCTACAAGCTGAGACTCTGTCCAGAATGACTCACAAGGAGTACAGTAGAGTCCCTCGTAAGAACTCTTGTAAATATCCCCTTTGTCGTAGAGCTTTTTGAAAATCTTTTTAACCTGCTTTTCGTGGTCGTCATCTGTAGTACGGATGAATTTATCGTAAGAAGTGTTCATCAAATCCCAGATTGATTTGATCTCTGTAGAAACCTGATCAACAAACTCCTTAGGTGTAATTCCTGCCTCAGCAGCCTTGAGCTCGATCTTTTGTCCATGCTCGTCAGAACCGGTCTGGAAGAATACATCATATCCCTCCTGGCGACGGTAGCGGGCAATGGCATCTGCAAGCACGATTTCGTATGTGTTACCAATATGTGGCTTGCCTGATGTATATGCAATCGCTGTTGTAATGTAATAGTTGCCTTTGTTTGCCATTTTATAACTCCTAATCTTCGAATATATCGTTTATTTTTTCTCCGCATGCACTGCAGAATTTTGCACTGTCTTTAACTAAGGCTCCACACTTTGGGCAACTCTTGCCTCCCTTGATGGAATTTATATTGTCAGAGATTTCTTTGATTCTAAGAATTACAGCAGAAATTTCTTTGATAGACTCATCATCATCTTCTTTGTGGTCTTCATAATATGACCTGCCCAGCTTTTCATAAAGTTTTAAAAGCTCCTGCTCCTTAATCTTTTTGTCATACTGGAGTTTAGTAATGTCTACGCCATTTTGAGCCATTCTGCCAATGTCTTTTGTAGTGTTTACAAATTCATCTGTAAGATTATCAAAAAATCCCATAACGTCCTCCTTAATCATCTTTTAGATTAATTCCTTTAAACCAATTTATCTTAACACAATAGGCTGATATTTGCCATATTTAAAGGGTTTTTCTCCCTTTTTCAGCAATCTTTTTGTAAATGAAATCAATTAAGAAATAACTCACTGCTCCACCTACTGACCCTGTGCATATTCCAGCAATAACATCTGTTGGCCAGTGAACAAAGAGGTAAAGCCTGCTAATGGCTATTATTGCCGCTAAAACTAGGGCTGGTATACCTATTTTTTTATCTCTGGACAATATGGCTGTGGCCACGGCAAAACTGGCATTGGAGTGACCTGACGGAAATGAGAAATCACTTGGAGAATGCACAAGCAATGACACCTCTGGCATAATCCAGCATGGCCTTGCCCTCATTATCTCAGGCTTTAATATCAAGTTACAGAAAATAAAGCTAAAAACGATAGAAATAAGAGCCTGCCAACCAATCTTTCTCTTTTTGGGCACCGCAATGAGAATTAAGGTGAGAATTATCCAAAAGATGCCTCCGTTGCCCAATTTTGTCACATTAGACATGAAAAAATCTAAGACAGGGCTTCTCATATCCTGAAAGAAATTAAGCAGATCCACTTCCCAGTCAAAATAAAAAATGTTTCCTACATTTTCCATTAATCCAAGTCTCCTTATATTTTACATCCTTCTTTTTCTAGTATAGATTACTTGGTCTCCAAAGTAAAAAAAGGGCTTCGATATCTCGAAGCCCTCCATGTTTTAGATTTTTAGCATGTAATCTTACAGAATGATTTCTTGCCCTTCTTTAAGAGGAATTCCTCATCAAAGGCTGATTTTTCGTAGGCTGTAAATGGATCAGAAACCTTTTCTCCATTTACAGAAACACCACCCTGCTGTACTGCTCGTCTTGCCTCACCACGGCTTGCTGTAAGTCCAGATGAAACGAGAATCTGGAGAATATCTACCTTGCCATCTTTAAAGTCTTCTTCCTTTAGTGATGATGTAGGTATATTCTCAGAATTAGCACCACCAGCAAATAGGGCTCTAGACGCCTCTCTAGCCTTTTCAGCCTCCTCTTTACCGTGCACAAGCTCTGTCAGTTCGTATGCTAAGATGTCCTTGGCCTCATTAAGTTGAGCGCCTTCCCACTTGTCCATCTCCTCGATCTGGTCTAATGGAAGGAATGTAAGCATTCTTAAACACTTGAGAACATCGGCATCTGAAACATTTCTCCAGTACTGGTAGAAATCAAATGGAGATGTCTTTTCTGGATCAAGCCAAACTGCTCCGCCAACTGTCTTACCCATTTTCTTGCCCTCAGAATTGAGGAGGAGAGTAATGGTCATAGCGTGAGCATCTTTGCCTAATTTACGTCTGATCAGTTCTGTACCAGCCAGCATGTTTGACCACTGGTCGTCGCCACCAAACTCCATATTGCAGCCGTAATCCTGGTACAACTTGTAAAAGTCGTAGGCCTGCATAATCATATAGTTAAACTCAAGGAATGAAAGTCCCTTTTCCATACGCTGCTTGTAGCACTCTGCTCTAAGCATGTTGTTAACAGAAAAGTGTGCTCCTACCTCTCTAAGTACATCTACGTAATTAAGATCTAGTAACCAATCAGCATTGTTTACCATCAGGGCCTTGCCATCTGAGAAGTCGATAAAGCGGCTCATCTGCTTTTTAAAGCAATCAATGTTGTGCTGAATGTCCTCTTTTGTAAGCATCTTTCTCATGTCAGTACGGCCTGATGGATCACCAATCATACCTGTACCACCACCTAAAAGGGCAATTGGCTTGTTGCCTGCCATCTGAAGTCTCTTCATCAGACAAAGAGCCATAAAGTGACCAACATGTAAACTGTCGGCTGTAGGATCAAAGCCAATATAAAAAGTAGCCTTACCCTCATTGATCATTTTTTTGATTTCTTCTTCGTTTGTTACCTGAGCGATTAGGCCACGAGCTACTAACTCGTCATAAACTGTCATTGTCTTTTCTCCTTTCCTTTTGCTCTAAATATAAACAAAATCCCTCGCCCCCATTGCTGGG
>JAIKWH010000010.1 GCA_024684955.1 Pseudobutyrivibrio sp. | reverse complement strand
CTTCTCAGCGATACCGATAGCACCCTCAGCAGCAGCGAATGACTCGTGACCTGCGAGGAAGCAGAAGCACTCTGTCTCCTCTTCAAGGAGCATCTTACCAAGGTTACCATGTCCAAGACCTACCTTACGGTGATCAGCAACTGAACCTGGGATACAGAATGCCTGAAGACCTTCACCGATTGCTGCAGCAGCATCAGCAGCCTTACGGCAGCCCTTCTTAATTGCGATTGCAGCACCTACAGTGTAAGCCCAGCAAGCGTTCTCGAAGCAGATAGGCTGAATCTTCTTTACCTGCTCGTATACGTCAAGACCAGCGTCCTTAGTAATCTTCTCAGCTTCTTCGATTGAGCTGATACCATAATTTTTAAGAACAGCATTGATCTGATCTATTCTTCTTTCATATGATTCAAATAAAGCCATTTTATTTCTCCTTTCCTAATTATTCCTGACGTGGATCGATAATCTTAACAGCATCATCAACACGACCATACTGGCCCTTTGCCTTTTCCCATGCTGTGTTAGGATCATCACCCTTCTTAATGAAGTCTGTCATCTTTCCAAGAGAAACAAACTGGTAACCAATAACTTCGTTATCAGCATCAAGTGCGATACCTGTTACATAGCCTTCAGCCATCTCAAGGTAACGAACACCCTTTTCCTTTGTAGCGTACATTGTACCAACCTGTGAACGAAGACCCTTTCCAAGATCCTCAAGACCAGCACCAACTGCAAGTCCGTCATCAGAGAATGCAGACTGTGTACGACCGTAAACAATCTGAAGGAAAAGCTCTCTCATAGCTGTGTTGATAGCGTCACAAACAAGGTCTGTATTAAGAGCCTCAAGGATTGTCTTTCCCTGAAGAATCTCTGCAGCCATAGCTGCTGAATGTGTCATACCTGAGCAACCAATTGTCTCAACAAGAGCTTCCTCAATAACACCATTCTTAACGTTTAAAGATAATTTGCAGGCACCCTGCTGTGGAGCACACCAGCCAACACCGTGTGTGAAACCGCTAATATCTTCAATTTTCTTAGCGTGTACCCATTTTCCCTCCTCAGGAATAGGAGCTGGTTCATGCTTTGCGCCCTTTGCTACTGGACACATATTTTCTACTTCTTTTGTGTAAATCATTTGTAGAACTCCTTTCTTCGTTCAATGCTCATTATTTATAGATAATACTATTACAATAATGTCATAATTATCTAAGGCAGTAATCACTGCATTAGCGTTAATATTTTCCCACTTTTAGCCCAGTTAGTAAAGTACTGAATTGTATTTTTGTTAATTTATTCACAGATTCTTAACAAGCCTAGTGGTTTTTTCTCAATTTAGTTCTTTATAACAATATTTTCTGCATTTTTGTAAATGCTGTCTGCTGGAACCACTCCTCTAACAGGTGAAAGAGGATAAATGTTAGTCCTTGGACAAACCACAGTACCAGGATTTAATACTGAATTACAGCCAACTTCTACATTGTCTCCCAGCATAGCGCCAAACTTTTTAAGCCCAGTTGCAATCTCCTCACCATCCCTTGCCTTTACCACTACAAGAGTCTTGTCAGATTTTACATTTGATGTGATTGAGCCTGCTCCCATGTGGGACTTGTATCCTAAAACAGAATCTCCTACATAGTTGTAATGTGGCACCTGTACATTGTTAAAAAGGACTACGTTTTTAAGTTCTGTAGAATTACCTACCACGCAGTTTTTTCCAACAATGGCAGAGCCTCTAACAAAGGCACACTGACGGACCTCAGCATCCTCATCAATAATAAGTGGTCCATTTAAATAAGCGGAATCAAAAACCTTTGCTGACTTTGCTACCCAAATGTCCTCTCCTCTTTTTTCATACTTTTCAGGATCAAGAGTTGGTCCCAGCTTTCTGATAAAATCAGCAATTTCTGGAAGGACCTCCCAAGGGTACTCTTTCCCCTCAAACAAGTCTGCTGCTATAGTCTGATCAAGACTGTACATTGATTTAATCTTTGCCTGTTCCATTATCGTTCCCTTTCTCTATTTCTTAAATACTTTAGCCATTATAATTTTCAAACTCGAATGTTGTTTTAAAGTTTTCATCCAGTTTGACTCTCGCATCAAAATATAAACCTTTTCTGCTGAGGAATCCAGATATTACATCTGTTTTTTTCTCCTTGATAAGTTTTGTAAATTGCTCCTCATCCAGCATGACTCCAGCAATTTTTCCAACGAAGAATTGGCAGGAATCTGCATTGTCTCTAACATTGTTTTTGCAGTGGTATCCAAAATGATTTTTTATAATAGGAAAGCCACAAATAGGGCAAGTCAAATCCGGCATTTCTTTTTCTTCGTTTTCAAATACGAATTTAACCCCTGTGACCTTGCCATCCTCATCTTTTCCTAGGGTAAGTTTTGCATCAAACTTTCCGCCCTTTTTAGATTTAAAGCCTGTGATGGTATCTGTGATTCCCTCTGTGAGAAGGGTCTTTACCTGAGCCTCCTTTAATTTTACTCCGGCAACAGTGCCAATGGAGAATTTGCAGGAATTATCAGGGTCATCCCTATTGTAATTGCTGCAGCCGTAGCCAAAGGAATTAACAACAATCTTGCCACCACAAACTGGGCAAACAACATCTTTAACCTCTTTAGCCTCCACGTTTTCAAAGTCAAATCCAATCTCCGATTTACCCTCCTCATTTTTCTTTAAAATGAGACAGGCGTCAAACTTCTTTCCTGACTTTCCTTTAAATCCTCGGAGGGTCTCTGTTTTGCCCTCATTTATCAGGGTAACAATATCCTTTGGGCTAATTTGTTTTCCTGCAATTTTTCCTATGTTAAAACGGCAACCCTTTTCAGGGTCATCCTTGTTGTAATTGCTGCATCCATATCCGAAAGGAGTCTTTACCAAATCACCACCGCAATCTGGACACTTGGCTCCCTCCAACTTTTCTCTCTCAATGCCCTCAAAGTCAAAGACGATAGTTTTTTTGCCTTCCTCGTCATCCTTTAATCTAAGACGGGCAGAGAATTTTTGATTGGACCTGGATTTAAATCCTGAGAGAACATCTGTCACCTGCTTGTTTAATAGGTCGGTAAACTCCTCTAGAGAAAGTTTTCTTCCAGCCACCTCTCCAATTGAAAAGTAGCACTGATTTTCTTCCTTAAACCTGTTTTCACAGGCAAATCCATATCCGGTCTTTACAATCTTTCCTCCGCAGGCAGGACAGTATAGCCCCTCTACATATTCTGTAGGCACCTGAGAAAAATCAAAGGTGACTACGTACTCTCCATCTTCATTTTTGCTAAGTTTTAAAACTGATTTAAAGGTATTTTTTGACTTTGACTTAAAGCCTTCTATTAAATCTGTCTTGCCTTCTAGGATAAGTTTTTTAAATTGGTCCTCCGGCAAATCCACTCCAGCAATCTGTCCCACAGCAAATCTGCACTTGATTTCTTCGTTGGTGTAATTGCTGCATCCATAACCAAAAGATGTAGTTGTCAACTGGCCGCCGCAGGCTGGACATTTTATACCAAGGGGCTTTCTGGTGGCTATACCTTTTGATCCCTTGCCAGTGAATTGGTTGATGGAAAGGGCTATGATTTGGGTCAAGTCATTGTCAATCATGTGCTTGGTCTCTGTCCTGATATAGTCCTCCAACTGGGACCTGTATTGGTCAAAGTCCACAGACCCATTTATGATTCCCTCCAGGCCCTGCTCCCACTCAGCAGTCTTTTCCGGTTTTAATAGAGAAGGTGTGGTCAGTCTAACCACCTCATAAACCATCTCACCCAAATTCTCCGGGCTAATAACCTGGGTCTTGTTGTTTTGGTTAAGATAATGGATCCTAACCAGTTTCTCCAAGATCTCTCCACGAGTAGCAGAGGTACCAATCCCGCAGCTCTTAATCTGCTCTCTCAGTTCCTCGTCCTCAATCAGTTTGCCGGCATTTTCCATGGCAAGAATGAGAGAACCTGAAGTGTATCTCTTAGGAGGTGAAGTCTTGCCCTCCTTGATATCAAATCCATTTACAGAGATTTGGTCTCCAATGGAAGCAGAGGCAACAAAAGTTATAAAGTCCTCTTTGGAGAATGTATCCTCCTCATCCTCATCCTTTGCCTTTGGCAAACCTGCAACAGCTAAGTACCCTGGCTTGTCCAATAGTTTGGCACCAGCAAAGAATTTTTCCCCAGCTACCTCTACAGTAAGTTTTGCAGTCTTATACTCTGCAGGCTGGTAAAATATAGAAAGGAAACGTCTGACAATCAGGTCATATACCGCCCTGCTAAGGCTAGATAATTTGTCAATTCCGTTGCACTGGCCAGTAGGGATTATGGCATAGTGGTCAGTAACCTTGCTGTCATCTGTATAGCTGGTTTTTTCCAGGCCTAGATACTTTTTATTTGCAAGTATTTCATTAACATATTTTGCACATGGCTCATAGCCTTGTAACTTGTTTAAGTTTTTTGTGATTTCTTTAGCGATTGCTGTAGTAAGGACTCTGGCATCAGTACGAGGATAAGTCGTGTACTTTTTTTCGTATAGGTCCTGAATAATCTCCAGGGTCTGGGCTGGAGAAATCTTAAATCTCTTGGAACACTCAGACTGCAATTCGGCCAAATTGAAAAGCAGTGGTGCCTTTTTCTTTGAAACACCAGTCTCCAATTCAGAGATTTTGCCAGGCTGATTTGTTAATTCTGAAATTAATTTTTCAGCAGAATCCCTTTCCTTAAACCCATTTCCCTTGTCTCCATAGAGAAGTGGAGATTCGAAATATTTAGATGAGGCAACAGCCTTCCACTCAGCAGGAAAATTTACCTGACCAAACTTTCCTATTATCTTGTAGAAGGGATCCTCGTTAAAATTGCGGATTTCTCTCTCCCTTTCCACAACCATTCCCAGCACACATGTCATTACACGGCCAATGGCTATGGCAGAATAGGAGGATGTGGCAGCTGCATCATTGATGAGCCTGCCATATTTTACAGACAGGGCCCTAGAGAAATTAATACCAAGACTGTAGTCTTCGATGGTACGCATAATGCCTGAGGCACCTAGTTTTGCATAGTCAGACATAGGTTTTGCCTCAGCAATACCTCTTCTAATCTCATCATCTGTCTGAGAATCAATCCAAACGCGCAACTCGGTCATGCCCTCTCTGACACCACCATAGTTTCTGATATTCTCCTCGATTGTCTGTCCTTCTTTTCCAGAGTCACCTGCCCAATAAACTGTATCAATATCCTCTCTGTGAAGTAGGGAATTAACCACCTTGTATTGGTCCTTTGAAGACTCTACAACTCCGTATTTATAATCAGTTGGAAGGAAGGGCAAATCATCCAGATTCCAACTTTTATATTTGATGTCGTACTCCTCAGGGTAAACCATCTGGACTAAATGACCATAGCACCAACTTACCACATAGTCGGCGTTTTCTATGTATCCATTGTTTCTTGGTCCAGACACATTTAGAACCCTGGCAAAGTCAAAAGCAACCGAGGGTTTCTCGGTTATAATCAATTTCTTTCCCAAAAATATATACTCCCTTTCGAAAATTAATTCGAGATTAAATAAGAAAAACGAGAGCCTCTCCTGTATAAGTAAAGGCTCCCGTTAATTATAGCTCAGTCATATCTACTAAGACAACCGATTTATTTTCTTTAGAAAGTACAATTAATTTGCTATCAAATTTTGTGGCTGAGAAAAGATATATTGTATTGGCATTAATTCGGGCCAATTTCATTGATTCTAACAGTTCTTCATATCTGTTGTAGGACATTACCTTGTCTGACCAGTTGCAGATACCAACCAGGTTTTCCCTGTTTTCGCTTTGGCCAATAACATCTATTGTGCCCTCCTTACCAACCCAGGTACCAATCTTTGTCAGTTTAATTGGAGTTTGGTCCACAAGATTTAAAAGGTGTAAGTATTCTCTGCATACCTTAACGAAATATTTTTCTAAATATTCATCCAGTTTTGGCCCAATGAACTTGTCATAGAAGGCCTCCGGTGTATGAGAAATGAGTTCTGACAAGTGTGGATAAACAAAGGTAAACCAGAAATTAACATAGGAATCACTAATGTGGTAAACGCCCTTTTTGGTGTTGTCCCATCCTCCTGTCTCAAAGGACATAACCTTTTCTACCACATCAAAGGCTGAAAGGTTTTTCATATAAACTGAAATCTTTGCCCTAGAATATCCAGTGTCCTCGAAAAGGTCATTTAACTTTTCATTTCCTGCGGCTATGGAGCCCAAGATTGTATTGTAACAAGACAACTCTCTCAGCTCTGTAGATATATAACTTTCCGCTGCAGAATACAGGTATCCATTAGGTGAAAGAATTAGTTCGCACACATTGGCCTTGATAGATTTCTTTCCATTCCACCTATCTAAATATTCACAAAGGCCACCTATGATACCGTAGGCACTGACACACTGAGCAACTGTATACTCAGGAAAATGTCTGACAACATCCAGGAAGGAAAGGTCCTCCAGTTTAATCTCCTCATCTACTTTGGCATGGGCCTCCTTTAACATGTCATTAAAAGAATTGTTTGCCCAAACAATAGATGATGAAGTAATAATAATCATAATTTTGCCAGGGTAAAGGCGCTTGTCCCTAAGTCTCATAAGACTTTCCAAAAGATCATTAGTCTTTTTAAGGGCAAACTGGGCATCGTCAATGATCAGGACCATCTTGCTGCCATCCTTTGACTTAAAAGATCTAAAGCAGTCATCAAAGGACTCACAGTTAGTAAGCCTGTCGTATGCCTCCTTAATCTGGTTGTTCATATAAAAAAGTTGCTTTGCATCTGAGCACTGTCTGCTCTTGTAATAGAAATACTGCTTGCCTGTGGTAAATGCATCAAGCAAGTCCTCTTTTCCAGAGCCAGCGCGGCCGTATAGTAATACAAAGTTGTTAGTATCTGTCTGATAAATAGACTCAAGTCGCTTTAATTCGTTTGTTCTTACTACCATAACATTCTCCCAATTTATGTCACTTTGAATCGATACGATTATCATAATAACACACTTTACTTTAGTAGGCTACAGTAAAAAAGAATTTTATTTGAATTTAACTATTTATCTCCTTTGAATATTCTTAGGGATTAAAAAAGGCACCTTCCAAAAATAGGAAAGTGCCTAACTATTTATTAAATTATTTTGCTGTGATATATCCCTTTGCCTTTAATAATTCTGCGCAAAGAACTGCACCACCTGCGGCGCCACGAACAGTATTGTGTGACAAGCCAACAAATTTCCAATCATAAATTGAGTCCTCACGGATACGTCCAACTGAAACTCCCATGCCATGCTCATAGTCTACGTCCAGGCTAACCTGAGGTCTGTTGTCCTCCTCCATGTAGCGAACAAACTGCTTTGGAGCGCTAGGAAGTTCCAACTCCTGTGGCTGACCTGAGAACTTGTTGATTGCATCAATAAGTTGGTCCTTAGTAGGCTTTTTCTTGAACTTAACAAATACAGAAGCAGTGTGACCATTTAATACTGGAACCCTGATACACTGGCTAGTAATCTTTACATCATCGGCAGGAACAATGACACCATTTTCGATGTGACCCCAAATTCTAAGAGGCTCCTTCTCTGACTTTTCTTCCTCTCCTGAAATAAAAGGAATAATATTTCCAACCATCTCTGGCCAATCCTTAAATGTCTTGCCTGCACCAGAAATAGCCTGATATGTGCTGACAACAACCTCGTATGGCTCAAACTCTTTCCAAGCAGTAAGAACAGGTGCATATGACTGGATTGAGCAGTTAGGTTTTACAGCCACAAAACCTCTCTTTGTGCCCAGCCTTTCTCTCTGGTACTTAATAACATCAAAATGGTCTGGATTAATTTCTGGAACAACCATAGGAACATCTGGTGTCCATCTATGTGCAGAGTTGTTTGAAACTACTGGAGTCTCTGTCTTGGCATAAGCCTCCTCAATAGCCTTGATCTCGTCCTTTGACATATCAACTGCTGAGAAAACAAAGTCAACTTCCTTGGCAACTTCCTCAACCTCGTTAACATTTTTTACAATAATGTTTTTAACAGCCTCAGGCATTGGAGTATCCATCTTCCATCTGTCACCAACTGCGTCTACATATTTCTGGCCAGCAGATCTTGGGCTAGCTGCTATGGTAGTAACCTCAAACCAAGGATGATTTTCAAGCAGAGAGATAAATCTCTGACCAACCATTCCTGTGCCACCAAGAATACCGACTTTTAACTTCTCACTCATTTCAAAACTTCTCCTTTATGTTTTTCTACGGCGGACATTTGTCCGTATGTCAATGTATTATATACAAGTTAACCAAAAACCGCAAGACAATTTTATGATTTAATCCGATAAAGTGAAGTTAAATCATGATATGCGCCGCACAAACATTAACCATTCCCCGAAAACAAAGGAAATGTTAGAATAATTAATTCCTACTTTAAGAATTCTTTGCAGGCATTAATTTCTGAAATCATAGCCTCTTTGCCTGGAGCGCCTATGGTAAGACGCTTATTTATACAGGTAGACATAGAGATTGCATCATAAATATCCTGATCAAAGGCTGGAGAAATTGCCTTTAATTCATCGATGCTCAAATCATCAATAGCACACCCCTTATCAATGCAATAAAGGACCAGGCTGCCTATTATAGAGTGAGCGTCCCTAAATGGAATACCTTTTCCAACCAGATAATCAGCTGCATCTGTGGCATTTGTAAAACCATTTTTTGCGGAATCTGCCATGACTTCTTTATTGAATTTTATAGTGGAAAGCATGCCATCAAAGAGAACAATACAGTGTTGCACTGTTTCTATGGCATCAAAGGCCACCTCCTTGTCCTCCTGCATATCCTTGTTGTATGCCAGAGGAATACCCTTCATTGTGGTAAGGAGGGATGTAAGGGCTCCATACACCCTACCAGTCTTTCCTCTCACTAGTTCTGCAATATCAGGATTCTTCTTTTGAGGCATAATAGATGAGCCAGTTGAGAATCCGTCATCAATATCTATAAATCCGTACTCATTAGAATTCCAGGTGATGATTTCCTCTGAGAATCTAGACAGATGCATTTGGATAATAGAGAGGGCTGACAAAAATTCTATCAAATAATCTCTGTCAGAAACTCCATCCATTGAGTTTAGGGTAGGGCCATAAAAACCAAGCAATTCTGCTGTCATCTCCCTATCCAAAGGATAAGTGGTGCCGGCCAAAGCCCCAGACCCCAGAGGACAATAATTCATCCTAGCTCTAATGTCATCTAATCTAAGGACATCTCTTTTAAACATTTCAAAGTATGCTCCCATGTGGTGGGCCAAGGTAATAGGCTGGGCCTTTTGCATGTGGGTAAATCCAGGCATAACTGTATCAATGTTTTCTTCCATTATATTGAGGATAGTTTTTAGGAGTGATTTTAAATCCTTGCAGGTCTCCTCCACAGCATCCCTAGTGTACAGTCTCATATCCAGAGCCACCTGGTCATTTCTAGACCTGCCGGTGTGGAGTTTCTTTCCTGGGTCCCCTATCCTATCAATGAGATTTGCCTCCACAAAGGAATGTACATCCTCATATTCAGATGTGATTGACAACTTGCCAGCAGCAACATCTTCATATATAGAATCAAGACCTGAAAGAATTGCATCTCTCTCCGCCTCACTTATGACTGAGACTTTAGAAAGCATCTTTACATGAACCTTTGAGCCTTCAATGTCCTTTGCGAAAAGCTTTTTATCAAAAGATATTGAAGCATTAAAATCATAAACCATCTGATCTGTGGCCTTAGTAAATCTGCCACCCCACAATTGTGCCATAACTATTCCTCCTTAGTTGCCATATCACTCCATGTTTCGTCTTTCATTATATGAATACACGCAGCCGCAATAATCCTGCCTGTACATATCATACTCATGGGATAACTCGGTAGATCTCTTGTATCCGTTTTTCTTTTTAAAGTCGGTAGGTAGCCATTTGACCCCATATTCATCTCCTACCCTTTGACCTATTTGGTTTAAGACTTGAGAATCCTTCATAGGCGAAATGGTAAGGGTGGTTGTAAAGTAGTCAAAGCCAAGTTCTTTTGCCTTTTTGGCAGTTTCAGATAGTCTTAACTCATAACACTTGTGACACCTCTCACCCTTTTCTGGACAGGATTCCAGTCCTCTTGCGATATTATAAAAGGCTGTCTTGTCATAGTCCCCTTCTATAAAAGAAACAGGATGTTTGGCGGGGAATTTTTTGATAAATTCCTCCTGCTCCTTGACCCTGTGATAATACTCCTCATCGGGATAAATATTTGGATTGTAATAAAAAACAGTAATTGAAAAATAATTAGAAAGATACTCTATACAATAGCTGGAGCATGGCGCACAACAACTATGTAATAATAAAGAAGGCACTTGGCCTTCTTTATTTAAGAAATCTATTATCTTGTCTAATTCTAATTGATAATTAATTTTATTCATTTCTTTCCCATATATATAAGAATGTAATCGCACCAACATAAACAAATGCCATTAAAACCATAAATGGAATCTGTGATGCAATAATACCTGCCACAATCTCAGCGATGAAAACCAGGCCGTGAACCCAGAGAGGGATGCGGGAAAGCAAGACTGCTAAAAGCACCTCCAGGAGAATCATAATGCAGCAAGGCACAATTGATACGTCCAATTTTAAATAAGAAACAAGTATTGCAACAATTGCATAAATAACAAGAATGCAAAGGGTAACAAGTGGCATATTTGCCCTTGATAGTATTGACTTAAAATCTATTCCTGAACTCCTTTTTTTACTTTCCATAAAAAATCTCCTATCCAGTTGAATTTTACGCCCTACATTATATTATTATCTATTGAATTTCACAAGGAATTCTTGTGCAAAAAAATACATTGACTTTTATATTTGTGTAATCTACACTTTATCTCGATAAATTTAATGAGAAGAAGGAATTTTGCTCCGATAGCTCAGTTGGTAGAGCACCTCACTCGTAATGAGGGGGTCGTCAGTTCGAGTCTGATTCGGAGCTCTTTTTCTATATTTTTTCATTATTATAATTATTTTTCAGGAGGGGGATAAAATTGGAATTTATTCAATTCGACAAAGTATCCAAAAGCTACGATGGCCAGCTTATATTAGATGAGTTGGATCTCAACGTAAAAGAAAATTCATTCGTAACTCTTTTAGGTCCTTCGGGATGTGGTAAAACTACCACTCTTCGACTCTTAGGCGGTTTTGAAAAGCCTGATTCTGGTAATATTTACCTGAATGGGACAGATATCACCCTGCTCCCCGCAAACCTCAGGCCTATCAACACAGTTTTCCAAAAATACGCCTTATTCCCACATATGACAATTGCAGAAAATATAGCCTTCGGATTAAAAATTCAAAAGAAATCCCAGGATTATATTAATGACAAAATAAAATATGCCCTAAAACTTGTAAACTTAGACGGCTTTGAAAACAGAGATATCGACTCTCTTTCTGGTGGCCAGCAACAGCGTATTGCCATTGCCCGGGCCATCGTCAATGAGCCAAAGGTTCTTCTTTTGGACGAGCCTCTGGGCGCTCTTGATTTAAAACTGAGACAGAGCATGCAGTACGAGTTGATGAAATTAAAGCAAGAGTTGGGCATCACCTTCATCTATGTAACCCACGACCAGGAGGAGGCACTTACCATGTCTGACACCATCGTGGTTATGAACCAGGGTTACATCCAGCAGATTGGTACTCCAGAGGACATTTACAACGAGCCTGAGAATGCCTTTGTTGCAGATTTTATTGGCGAGTCTAATATTATAGAAGGAATCATGATAAAGGATGAGCTGGTACAGTTCCTTGGGGTCCAGGTACCTTGCGTTGATAAAGGCTTTGGTAACATGAAGCCTGTAGACGTTGTAATCAGACCTGAGGATGTAGAATTGGACCAGCCAGGCAAGGGCTTTATGGACGGTATCATTACCGGATGCATCTTTAAGGGTGTTCACTATGAATTAGATGTTCAATGTGGCAACTGGGAATGGATGGTTCACACTACCAAGTATTTTGAGGTAGGCCAGCAGGTTTCTCTCAATGTAATACCATTTAATATTCAGATTATGAATAAACCTGCTTCAGAAGATGAGGAGGTACTCAAGGAAGATGATAAGTAAACTCCGTACCCGTACCAGTTTTCTGGCCGGCCCTTATGCCCTATGGGTTCTGATATGTACTGTTCTTCCACTGCTGTTCATACTCTACTATGCACTCACAAATGACAATGGACACTTTACTCTGGATAATTTTACAGCCATAGCTGACCCTATTCATTTAAAGTCCCTTTGGTTATCTTTCCAGGTTGCCATTATCACTACTGTGATCTGTCTCATTATGGCATATCCAGCGGCCCTGATACTCCACAACCTAAAGATATCCAACAAGAGTTTCGTTGTATTTTTGTTTATCCTACCAATGTGGATGAACTTTATGCTCCGCATTTTGGCATGGCAAAACATCCTTTCAAACAACGGCATCTTAAACAACATACTAAAGTTTTTAGGACTTGGCACAATCCATATCCTATATACAAAGTCTGCAGTAATTTTAGGTATGGTATATGATTTCCTGCCTTACATGATTCTGCCAATCTACAACTCTCTGTCAAAAATTAACGACGACATCGTAGAGGCGGCTGCAGACCTGGGAGCAAAATGGCACACTATTTTATTTAGAATTACCCTGCCCCTTTCAAAGGACGGCATTATTTCAGGTGTTATTATGGTCTTTGTTCCATCACTGTCATCATTCGTTGTTTCAAATCTATTAGGTGGTGGCAAGGTCCTTCTCATAGGAAATGTCATTGAGCAGGAATTCACCCTGGCCAGAAACTGGAATCTTGGATCAGGACTTTCAATTATACTGATGATATTTGTGCTCCTGTCTATGTCCATTATGAATAATGAAGATGATGCTGGAAAAGGAGGTATGCCACTATGAAAAAAATAAAGACAGCTACCTCCGCCATCTACATGGCAATTATTTTCCTATTTTTATACGCCCCTATTTTTGTCCTTATTGTTCTCTCATTTAACGACTCAATGTCTAGGACAGTCTGGGGAGGATTTACCCTGCAATGGTATGCCAACCTGCCATTTAATGACACCATTATGGATGCCTTGTTTACCACCTTGCGCATCACCATATGCTCCAGTCTTTTGGCTACAGTCCTTGGCACCTCAGCAGCAGTTGGAATCCACCACATGAAAAAACATCATGCCGCAATCATGCTGGGGGCTACCAACATACCACTTTTAAATGCAGACATTGTCACAGGTATTTCTCTCATGCTATTGTTTACCAGATTTACATCACTGGGAGAATTTTCTGTAGTACTGGCCCACATTACATTCTCGGTACCATATGTAATCTTTAATGTACTGCCAAGACTGCAATCTATGTCAGACTCATGTTTTGAGGCTGCAATGGACTTGGGCGCCTCACCTGCCTATGCCTTTTATAAGGTAATCTGGCCAGAGCTTATTCCTGGTGTTCTCTCAGGATTTTTGATGGCTGTTACAATGTCCTTAGATGACTTTACTATTACATATTTCACCAAGGGTGCTGGTGTAAACACTCTTTCTACAATGCTCTACACAGAGTTGAGAAAAGGTATCCAGCCAGAGCTTTATGCCCTGTCCACCCTACTTTTTTTACTTGCCTTTGTCATGCTCCTTATTATCAACTTCAAGAGCAGAAATCAGGAGGTGAAAAATGAAAACTAAAAAGATAATTAGCATAATTACATCTCTCGCCCTTGTCATTAGCTCATCTGCTCTTTTAACATCCTGCGGATCAGATGCAGAAAGTGACAATACCCTCATAGTCTTAAACTATGGCAAGTATATAGAAAGCGATGTTTTAAAAAGATTTCAGAAAGAAACTGGCATCACTGTAAAATACGAGGAATATGAATCTGTTGAGGATATGTATGCCAAGTACAAGGCAGGCTCCATTAATTATGATGTAATCTGTACCTCGGATTACATGATTGAGACCTTGCGCTCAGAGGGAGAATTGGTTCCTATAGACTATGACTCTCTTCCAAACTACAAGAATATAGACCCTGCTATTATTGAGGCCTCATCATCCTTTGACCCTCAGCACAACTACTCTGTTCCATATTTTTATGGCACTGTAGGTATCCTCTACAACCAGAATATGGTGGATGAAGAAACTGTTTCATCTTGGAATAGTCTGTGGGATCCAGAGTACAAAAATCAAATTGTTATGATTAACTCTCAAAGAGATGCCTTTATGGTGCCTCTCAAGATGATGGGTTATGATATTAACACCACTGACAAATCTCAGTTGGATGCCGCTTACAACAAACTCTGCGATGAAAAGCAATTCGTTTATGCCTACCTCATGGACGAGACCTATGAATGTATGGTGTCAGAGGATGCGGCCATGGCTGTATGCTACTCCGGTGAGGCTGCTATGGGAATGGAGTACAACGAAAACCTAGCCTACACTGTTCCTAAGGAGGGAGGCAACCTTTGGATTGACTCCTGGTTTGTTCCTAGGACCTGCAAGCACTATGATGCTGCTATGAAATGGATAGATTTTATGTGTGAGGAGGAGGCTGCCACAGAAAACTTTGAGTATGTTTGGTACGCCACTCCAAATCTAAAGGTAGCCCAGTATCAGGACGAGGAAACCCTGGCTGATGAAACAGTCTTTCCTTCTAAGGATACACTAGAAAGATGTGATATATACAAGGCATATGACAAGGACACCCTGGATTACACCACTCTCCTCTGGAAAAAACTAAAAGCATATTAATAAAAATAATAAAGCTTAGCACAGCCTGTGCTAAGCTTTTTCTTTTAAGAGCAGATTCCCAAGACCTCTCGGTCTCTATAATAATAATAAAGATTATTTGAAAGAACATCTCTGGCATCTACCTCTGTCTCATTTACATAAGAGATAGATGACCTGATGCCATCTAACCAATCCTCGCTCTTTCCATCTGCTGTAATAATGATTACCTCGTGAACAGAGCATGGGATGACAGCCAGGTCTGATTTTGTCTTTGCGGCCAGGGCCTTGAGCATATCCTTGTAGAGAATGACTCCTGCTCCATTGGTCTTTCTCTCATTGGTGGCCACATAAATCGGTGTGTACATTTCAGGGTTTGCAAACTCCTGAGGCATGTTTTCTTTACCCATGAGTTCCTCCAGAGTTTCAAACATGCCACGCAGATGCAGCCCCAGTAGCCTTGGAGTATTTTCTTTGGCGTAATTATACAAATCGTCCACTGTGGCATCCCACAATTCCATATGAGAATTTCTGATGAGAATTGAGGATTCTCCCCCAGTGACAAATTCCATTGGCATGTAATATGAGAATACAATTGCCAAATCCAGATAAATAATATGAGGCACTTCCTTTAATAGTTCTTCATTCATTTCCTTATTAATTAATTTGAATGTAATGTTTTCTTTTACTTTTTCAAAGTCTTTAAAAAAGGAAATATCAATATCCTCTGCCAGTTTGTTTCTCTCATAGACCTGGCAGATCTCCCTCATAACCTCGTCAAAGGTTGATCCAGATTTGTAATCTTGATAAAAGTTTTCCAAGTAAATAGTTGGAGCAATGTTGATGTCTTTCTCCCTGATTGTAAGACCATCTAGGGCGATGCCATTGTTTTTCTTTACCTGATTGATAGACACAAGTGTATCCTCATTAAATCTCTCAGAAATGCTTGTAACTATCCTGTCCTTAAATTGTTCGTATGTCATAAATCCTCCGATTATGACATAAAAATGCTGTGGGAAATATAAGAAAAAAAGAAAAAATATCCGCGCCATGCGCGGATATAAATATAACAAGATATTAAATAAAAATCAAGTCTATTTTGCCTTAAATTCCTTGGCAAGTTTTTTCATCTCAGCAGCATTAGATAAAACTGCCTCTGTAATCTGACTACCTCCCAGCATTCTGGACAGTTCTGAAACAGTATCCTCTTCCAAGAGTTTTTGGATGCCAGAGATGGTGTGTCCCTCTGAAACATTTTTTTCAATGAGGAAATGAGCATCGGCCATTGCTGCTATCTGTGGCAAATGGGTGATACAAATTACCTGATGGTCTTTTGCGACTACTGCCAGTTTTTCAGAGACAGCCTGGGCTGTACGACCAGAAATACCTGCATCAATCTCATCAAAAATCAAGGTGTCAATGTCATCACCAGCAGCCAGGACTGTCTTAATAGCCAGCATAATACGTGACATTTCACCACCAGATGCAATGTCTTTAAGTGGTCTAAGAGGCTCTCCCGGGTTGGTGCAAATAAGGAACTGACCATCGTCAAATCCACCTGCAGTATAGTGGTCTAGCCTTGTAAATTCCATTTCAAAGTCAGCCTTGAGGAAATTCAAATCTGCCATTGCAATCTGCATCTTTTTAGAAAGAACAAGAGCATTTTTATGCCTAATATCTGAAAGGCTAGAGCAAAGCTCCTCCAAATGATTTTGGGCTCCATCCAATTTATTCTTTAAATCTGCCAGATATTCATCAAAACTTTCATACTTGGCCTTTTTATCCTGCCTTTCCTTTAGGGCGGAAAGAATGGACTCTATGCTAGGGCCATATTTGTCCTTTAGGCGGTTTATCTCATTCAGTCTCATCTCAACCTGGTTAAAACGGGCTGGGTCAAAACTAGAATCATCCATATAAGAGGACAATTCCCTGTTAAAGTCAGCAATAATTGAATCTGCATCATTGAGCATTGAAAGCAACTGCGGCGCCTTTTCATCTATGGACTCAATATGTCTGATGGATGAAATTGCAGAGGATAGTATGTCTGAGACGCCTTCCTCTCCTGCCATCATCTCATGGGCCCTCTGATAATATTCCATGGTGCGGGAGTAATTAGAAAGGGACCTGTACTCCTTTTCCAATTCTTCATCCTCACCCAGGGTCAGATTTGCGGCCTCAATTTCATTTATCTCGTAATCCAAGAGGATTATTTCTTTTTCTTTGGAGGTATCCTTTGATTTGGCCTCTTTATATTCCTCATCCAGCGCCCTGTAGGTGCCATAGGCAGCCCCAATATCCTCTTTTAAGGAGCCGATTTCACTCTTGGCAAACTCGTCTAGCATCTCCATGTGCTTAGACTTGCTTAAAAGAGACTGGTGCTCCTTTTGACCATAGATGTCTAAGAGGATGTCTCCCACCTCTTTCATCTTGGCTGCAGGAACCATCTCCCCATTGATCTTTCCAACTGACCTGGACTCAGTAATCTTGCGTGACATAATAACCTCATCATCATAAGGCTCCACACCGAGTCTCCTCAGTTCCTCCTTGGTATTCTCGTCATTGATCAGATAAACTGCCTCCACAAAGGCCTCCTCCTCAGGATTTCTGAGAATGTCCTTTGGTATCTTATCTCCTAGAGAAAGGTGTAGTGCTCCAAGAATAATAGACTTACCTGCTCCTGTCTCGCCGGAGAGAATGTTTAATCCCTTAGAAAAAACAATTTCTTCCTCATCAATTAAAGCAAGATTTTTTACGTGCAAACTAGCTAACATTTAATTCTCCTATTATGGTTCATATCCTACTGGCAAAATTGCACTTTTTTGCCTATTTATCAATTATGCGCTTTAATTTCCCCATCAGCGCGATTGTATCATCAACAGTCCTGATGGCACACATAATAGTGTCATCACCTGCAATTGATCCTACGATCTCCGGAAAATCCATGTGATCTAAGGCTGCTGCCAGGGCCATTGCCATGCCTGATACAGTCTTGATGACGAGAATATTTCCTGCATTGTCCATGGAAACAAATCCGTCTAGAAAGATGCGGATATATTTCTCATTCATGTCTTCCTCAGTAGCCTTAAATGCTACGTAGCGTAACTTTCCAGCGCTGTCAGCCACCTTTGTCAATTTCATTTCCCTAATGTCTCTTGAAACAGTAGCCTGGGTGGCATTAAATCCGGCATTCTCAAGATGGGCTGTAAGTTCCTCCTGAGTACCGATTTCATTCTTTACAATCAACTCAAGAATTTTTGCTTGTCTTTCGATTTTCATTTAAATCTCCTGCATTCGTGCTCTAATTCTCTCAATAAAGTTAACATTTTCTAACATACACATCTTTGTGGTATGGTCTGACTTAAATACTGTAAATTTATCTCCTGGCAAAAGGGTCTGCCTGAGAATACCATCATAGATAATATGGGCCTGAGCCTCGTCAGCCTCATGGCGCCTTTCAATTGAAACCTCCACCTGGTCATTGCTAGATAGGATAATAGACCTGGAATTGAGGGTGTGAGGGTTAATTGGTGTCAGCACTATACAATCAGAATGTGGGCTGACAATTGGTCCTGCTGCCGAAAGATTGTAGGCAGTGGAACCGGTAGGTGTGGCAAGAATCAGTCCATCACAGTTGTGATTATACAATTTGATGCCGTTGACCTTTACAGTCAAATCTAAAACATATAGTCCAGATGCCTTTGATGAAACAACCACATCATTTAATGCCTGATAGTTATTCCCCTTGTCTGAGGACAAGTCTCCCTCTAACATCATTCTCTCAGATATCTTGTAGTTGTCATTCATCAGTTGGTCCAGACATGGAATCACATTGTCCACTGTCATGTCACACAGGTATCCCAGGTGACCACAATTTAGGCCAACTATTGGAACTGATGGATTAGAAAGGTTTTGAGCGATTCTAACCACTGTGCCATCACCGCCTACTGAGATAACACATTCTATATCATCTCTAACCATGACCTGGCTCTGAGAAGAATCTGGGCAGGGATTAAGGTCTAGGACGCATTTGCCACCATGGCTTTTAACATAATCCCTGATAACCTCTATGTATTTTTCATGTAAATCTGAAAATGATCTGGCTACAATCAAAAAGTTTTTCATTATTTATCAAGACTATCGTGAGCAGCCTTTACTGTAGCGGCTACGTCAGTAATCTCCCCCTCTTTTTCAACAGTTGATAAATGTATTAAATATTCTATGTTTCCCTCTGGCCCCTTGATAGGAGAATACTCCAGATGGAGGACGTAAAATCCAATGCTGGTGACAAAGTCGATTATGGTATTAATAACCTCCTCGTGGACCTTTGGATCCCTGACAACTCCCTTTTTGCCTACCTTTTCTCTGCCAGCCTCAAACTGTGGCTTTATAAGGCAAACCATCTCAGCATCGTCATTTAAAAGGGCCTTTGCCGGGCCCAGGACCTTGGTCAGGCTGATAAAGGATACATCAACAGAGGCAAAATCCAAAGCTACGCCTATGTCCTCTGGTGTGACATAGCGGATGTTGGTCTTTTCCATACAGACAACCCTAGGGTCTTGTCTCAGTTTCCATGCAAACTGTCCATATCCCACGTCTACACTAAAGACCTTTACTGCCCCATTTTGCAGCATACAGTCAGTGAATCCACCAGTGGATGCACCGATGTCCATGCAGGTTTTCCCATCCAGGCTAATTCCAAAATTGTTCATAGCCTTTTCTAATTTGAGGCCACCTCGGCTAACATATTTTAACTTTTCTCCGTGGACCTCTATGTCTGCGTCCACATCTATTTTTGTACCGGCCTTGTCCTCACGATTGCCTTTGACAAATACATTGCCCTCCATAATCATGAGTTTGGCCTTTTCTCTGGAAGGAGCAAAGCCCCTGTCCACCAGTACTACGTCCAGTCTTTCTTTCATACTATTTTCCTAATGACTCAAGGATTCTATCCCTGATTGATTCAGCGTCCATCCTCAGTTCTTTAAATAGCTGGGTGACGCTACCATGCTGGATAAAGGCATCATCAATGGCTATCTTTAGCACCTTACCCTTGTATCCATTTTCAAAGAGGAAGGACTCTACCTGCTGGCCCATACCTCCAGTGTATACATTTTCCTCCATAGTAACTATGAGATCACAGTCCATTATTGAGCGGAGGTAATCATAGTCCAAAGGCTTGGCAAATCTGGCATTGCAAATACCAGCATCAATTCCTGCCTCCTCCAGTAGTGGCAGTGCCTCCTCAGCCTTTTTAACCATAGAACCTAGGGCAAACATCATTACCTCTTTACCCCTTTTAATCTCCTCAGCCTGACCTAGGACAATGTCTGTCCTGTGGTCCTCCAGACCACAATATGCCTCACCTCTAGGATATCTAACAGCAATAGGACCATTGTAGGATATGGCAAATTTCAGCATATCGGAAAGTTCCCATTTATTTTTAGGGGCCATAAGGGTCATATTAGGCATTGATGTAAGATATGACACATCAAATATTCCCTGATGAGTTGAGCCGTCAGCACCAACCAGCCCGGCCCTATCAATGGCAAATACTACATGCAAATTCTGCAGGCATACATCCTCAATGACCTGGTCATAGGCTCTCTGCAGGAAGGTGGAATATACTGCAAAAACAGGCACCTTGCCACCTAGGGCAAGACCTGCGCTAAAAGTCACTGCGTGCTCCTCAGCTATTCCCACATCAAAGAATCTGTCAGGGAACATATTGCGGAATCTCTTTAGGCCAGTGCCCTCTGCCATAGCCGCTGTAACAGCAACAACGTCGGGATTCCTGTCTCCCATCTTTCGCATAACAGTGGAAAATACATCTGTATATCCAGGGTTGTTGGACCTCTTAGGCAGTCCGGTCTCTATGTCGAATATATCTGTGCCATGGAATCTGGCTGGGTGTTTCTCAGCAGGCTCATAGCCATTACCCTTTTTAGTGATTACATGGACTAAAACAGGGCCCTTGATATTGAAAGCCATATTAAAGGTCTCTGTCATAGCCTTTATGTCGTGTCCATCCACTGGGCCCAGGTACATAATACCCAAGTCCTCAAAAACCATGTTAGGCACCATCAAAGACTTGATACCATTTTTTGTGGACCTGATTTTTTTGATGAGAACCTCGCCATTTGGCCATGTCTCAAGAGAATTTAAAACCTTGTCTTTGAGGCCCACGTATCCTGATGAGGTGCGGAGTCTCTCCAGATTGGTAGACATGCCCCCCACATTTTTTGATATAGACATCTCATTGTCATTTAAGACAATAACCATATTTGATTTTTTAAGCTGGGAAGCATTGTTCAGTGCCTCATAGGCAAGACCCCCTGTCAGGGCACCATCACCAATGACAGCCACCACCTTGTAATCCTGTCCAGACAAATCTCTGGCCATGCAATATCCTAAGGCTGCAGAAATAGATGTAGAAGAATGCCCTGTATCAAAGGCATCACAATCGCTCTCTACCCTCTTAGGGAAACCAGAAAGACCTCCAAACTGTCTCAGGTGGTCAAAGGCATCCTTGCGGCCGGTGAGAATTTTGTGGGTGTATGCCTGGTGGCCTACATCCCATACCAATTTGTCCTGTGGGAAGTCAAGAATCATATGGAGAGCCATAGTCAGCTCCACTGTTCCCAGGTTTGAAGCCAAGTGTCCACCAGTCTGAGATAGGTGCTCTATTAAAAATTGTCTAATCTCAGCAGAGAGTTGATTTAATTCCTCTGGGGACAATCCCTTAATATCATTTGGCTGTTTTATTTTATCAAGAACCATATCCTTAATTATTCCTATAGACCAGATAATTCATCAGTTCTGTTAAAAACTCATCATCTCTACCCAGAGAATGGAGTTTTTCAACTGCCTGGTCTGTAAGTTTCTTTACCTCTTTTTTAGAATTTTCCATGCCGGCAAAGGAAACGTAAGTAGCCTTTTGATTTTTTTCGTCAGAACCAATAGGCTTGCCTAGTGTAGCCTCGTCCCCTTCTATATCCAATATGTCATCTTGGATTTGGAAGGCCAGGCCAATATTTTTGGCCACTTCCTCCACCTCTTTTATTTCAGCATCACATGCCCCGGCCAAAATAGCCCCGATTGTCATTGATGCCTCAATGAGGGCTCCAGTCTTTAGGTCATAGATAAAGTCTAGTTTTTCCTCAGTGATTTCCTGGCCAGTCTTTTCAGATTCCACATCCACCACCTGGCCACCAATCATGCCGTAGACTCCAGCCTTGGTGCTGAGAGTCCTAAAGGCCCTAGCCACATGTTTTAAATTGACATCCGCTTTGTCAAAGGCGGTGCTGGCAGTTTCAAAAGCAAAATTAAGCAGTCCATCACCAGCCAGTATAGCCATTGCCTCACCATATTTGGCATGGGTGGTAGGCTTGCCTCGTCTCAACATGTCATTGTCCATGGCAGGCAAATCATCATGTACTAGAGAATAGGTGTGAATCATCTCTATTGCTGCAAGGAATGGATTTATCACATCATCCTGACCACCAAACATCCTGTAGGTCTCACTCATAAGTATTGGACGCAGTCTCTTGCCACCAGCCTTGACGCTGTAATCCATTGCATCAAAAATAGTGGACTGCATTCCTTGTACCTGTGGCAGGTAAGAATAGATAATCTCTTCCAGGGCCTCTGCCTTATGTGTCAACTCAGATTTAATATCACTCATTTTCATCCTCTTCAAAAGTCTCTAGGCTGCCATCTGTAGATAATGCCAGTACAGCCTTTTTAGTCTCGTCTATTTTTGTGCTAAGTTGTCTTAATTCTTCTATTCCTGATTTGTAGAGTCTAAAGGAATCATCAAGGGATACATCCTCCTTTTCCAATTCCTGAATAATTGACTCTAAATCTTTAAAACTTTGTTCTACTGTTTTTTCTTCCATATGATTTCCTTTAATATTGGTTGATTTCAATGACCTGGCTGGTAAATGAGCCATCCTTGATGCGGGTCACAAGGGTCTGGCCCTTTTCAAGACCTGCTATGGTATCCACTTTTTTACCATCAGAATCTGTAATATATCCAAAGCCACCTGCAATTTTTTTGGCAGGAGAGAGTCCCTCCAGCCTCTCAGATAAAAGCATGAGTTTATTTATCTTTTTATCTAATACACGGCTCATGGCATATTCAAATTTTGTCCTCAGGTTGTTTAGCTGCTCTTCCTTTGCCAGAATCTTTGCCTTTGGACTGTTGGATTTGAGTCTGGATGCCAGTGTCTCTAGCCTAAAAGTGTAAGCCGAGAATTTAGAATCCAGGCTACGGTTTAGCCTGTCGCTGTACCTGTCTATCTCCCTGACAAAATCCTCATATACAAAATTAGCCATCTCAGCAGCCTGGGATGGTGTAGCCGCCCTTTTGTCTGCAACGAAATCAGCAATAGTAAAATCAGTCTCATGGCCTACTGCCGAAATCACAGGAGTCTGGCACCTGAAAATGGCTCTCGCCACCTCCTCCTCATTAAAGGCCCAAAGGTCCTCAATGGATCCGCCGCCGCGACCAACTATGATTACATCTAGATTCATCTCATCAAGGGCATTTATTCCTGAAATGATAGATGGGGCTGCCCCCTGTCCTTGAACCTGGGCAGGATATAAAATCAACTGTACATATGGGTTTCTAGCCTTGGAAACCCTGATAATATCGTGAACTGCAGCACCGGTAGATGCAGTGACAATCCCGATTTTCATTGGATGGCTTGGAATAGGCTTTTTGTAAATGTCAGAAAACATACCCTGCTCTTCTAGTTTTTCTTTGAGAGCCTCGAATTTCTGATACAGGTCTCCCATTCCTGCCAAACTAATCTCATTAGCATATACCTGATACCTGCCAGCCTGAGGATATACTCCTACATACCCATTTACAACAACAGCATCTCCATCTTTCATGGCAAATTTGAGACCCTTTGGCCTCTTACCTGCAAACATGACACAGGAAATGGCTGAGTTTTCGTCTTTTAGGGTAAAGTAAATATGACCAGTGTGGTTGTATTTACAGTTGGAGACCTCTCCGGTGACAGAAATGTTGCCCAGCATAAAATCATCAGCAAACATTCTCTCGATATAGGTATTTACCTGAGATACGCTATATATATTTTTATTCAAGATTATTTTTCCTTAACTAACTTGGCCAAGGCTCCATTTACGAAGCTGGCTGAATTGTCTGTTCCAAATTCATCTGCCAGGGTAACAGCCTCATTGATTGCCACGCCTACAGGCAGATTCTCTATAGAAATCTCATAGAGAGCAAGTCTGATAAGGGTCAGATCAACTTTTGCCATGCGGCTAGTCTTCCATCCATCCACACAAGAGTTAATCTTTTCATCGATTTCTGTAAGGTGGTCAATGATATCCTCAGACTTTGTCTTGATATATTCCTCATCCTCTGCTGAGCGATTGTTCTTTGCCAAGTCCTCTTCCTCGGCCGAGTCTCTGCCAGAGAGGAAATTGCTAAGGACCGCCTCCATCTCCTGGCTGTCATGAAACTCATTCATGAAAACCGCCTTGAATATTTCTTTTCTAATCTCATGTCTATTCATAAATAATACTCCTGTTTATAACTTAAATCTTTCCCCGAAATATGAGGAAAAAATAAGGGATGCTATATAAAATAGCACCCCATAATTATACATTAAAGGTAAGGATTTATCCAGTTTCTTGAATAAATCATTAAGGGCTAAAAAAGCCTAAGAAACGCTAACTGTAGCAATTCTAATGTCAACGTTTGTAACCTCCAGTCCAGTCATGGTTTCAACTGCCTGCTTAACCTTGTCCTGAACAAGGGCACATACCTTTGGAATCTCATATCCATATTTCATATTGAGGGACATGCGAACCACCAATTTGCCATCCTCTGCATCAATGACCCTGATAGCCTTTGAAAGTTTGCCCATGCCTGCCTTGAAAATATTGTCAGCCACAAGGCCACCTGTGAGGGAATCAACTCCATCCACCTCAGTTGCTCCAAGGCCTGCGATAATGCAAACAACCTCCTCAGAGATATTTACACCGCCATCGCCATTGATATTTATAACGAAATTTTTATTGTCTGCCATAATTGCCTCCTAAAATGTCAAGAAAACTATTGTCATTATATCAAAGAGAACTAGATTGGTAAACCTTTAAATCCCTAGTCACCTATAGAGTTTCTTCTTTTGTTGCCTACCTGTCAGTGACAGAACAAGAGGTATTGGAAGCAGGTGATTTAAGGCCATGCCAATGCTCATAATAAGACCTGGCACAATAATGGTTTTATTCCTTTTCATACCAGATATGGCAGCCTTTACGCAAAATTCTGCGGAGATACCCTTTAGGGCAAATACCACATCAGCATTCTGGTTAAATTCTGTGTCAACAGGGCCTGGGCAAAGGGCGCTGACCCTAACAGGACATGCCTGGTCTTTCAATTCCTTTCGCACCGCCCTGGTCAAACTGGTAACATAGGCCTTGCTGGCATAATAGGTTGCCATGTAAGGGCCTCCCGGCAAAAGCCCTGCAGAGGATGCCACATTTAAAATATAGCCATAGCCCTGGGCTGCCATCTTCTGGAGAATTCCCTTAAAGAGAATCTGCATGGCAATATCGTTTACCTTTATCATGGAGATTTCTCTATTTATGTCAGTCTCCAAAAATGAGCCTGCCAGGCCAAAACCTGCATTGTTTATAAAGATATCAATTGACTTATCTTTTATGGCCTCTAAAAAGTTAAAACAAGCCTCTTCATTATCGAGATCCGCCGGAATAATCTCCACATCCACACTTAGACTATCTCTTAATTCCTCTAATCTTTCAAGCCTCCTGCCGGTGACTATCAGTTTATATCCCTCATCTGCCAACTGCTTGGCAAACTCTCTTCCAATGCCTGAAGTGGCCCCTGTAATAAGCGCTGTTTTCATAGCATTCTCCTTATAAGCCAGTTTAAATTAATCGTATAAAAGTTAATAATAATTTTATCGGTTTAAGGGGCTTTTATCAATAAAGATTAGCGTTCATACTTCTATTTACACTTCAATTTGTAGTAAAATATACGAATAGATTAATTCGCAAATAAAGCTGTACACCTTAAGGAGGTGCCTATGACTATTGACGATTTAAAGGCCTATGGTGCAGATGTAGATACAGCCATAAAACGCTGTGCCGGCATGGAAAGTCTTTATCTTAACCTGGTTAAAAAGATACCCGAAATGGAAGAATTCGAAAAACTCAATCAAAGCGTAAACGCTGGCAATTTAGAGGAGGCCTTCTCCTACGCTCACGGGCTAAAGGGAAATGTTGCTAACCTTTCTCTCACTCCCTTAGAAAAGCCTATTTCAGAAATTACAGAACTGTTGAGAGAACGACAGGCTATTGACTATAGCAGCTATCTTGAAGAGATTAATCAAAGTCTTCAAAAGCTTAAAGAAATACTTGCTTGATATAATAAATCCCCCCTCAGCTTTGAAATATCCAATATCTTTGGAATTTCTAAGCTGAAGGGGATTTTTATTTTAAACATTAGGCTTTTTAATATTTACCGAGATTACCCTCCAACGAGATGATACTCTCATTGTCTATTTCGTTATAGCGGTCATCATAATCTGAGCGATCAAAGTAGTCAGTCATAGGGTCTGGCACGTAACGACTTGGCTCGTTATTAAAACCAGTGGTACCTTTAAGCTTAAAGCTTGCGACGATATCTCTAAGGTTCTGTGCGTGATTAGAAAGTGTTTCTGCTGCTGCGGCACACTGCTCACTGGTGGCCGAATCGGTCTGTACAACCTGAGAAATCTGGCCTATCGCAAGCTTAACCTGGGCTATTGCTGTAGCCTGCTCATCTGAAGAAGATGCCACATCGCTTACTGTTCCTGCAATTGTCTCAATCGCCTCAGAAAGCTTTGTGATGGCAACAGTCATTTCATCCACCTGTTTGGTTCCATCTTCCACCATAGCGATTGAATTTTGGATAAGCTCTGCGGTTTCCTTTGCTGCATTAGAGGATAATTCTGCAAGATTTTTTACCTCCTCAGCAACAACAGCAAAGCCTCGTCCGTGAACTCCAGCACGTGCTGCTTCAACTGTAGCATTGAGTGCCAAAATGTTTGTCTGGAAGGCAATATCATCGATGGTTTTAATTACCTTGCTAATATTATGTGA
>JAIKWH010000057.1 GCA_024684955.1 Pseudobutyrivibrio sp. | reverse complement strand
CTTTTCCTAAATCAAATATTTCTTCATGTTATTAAAGACTATCTCATAGGCATCTGACCACATATGTATTCCATCAATTGAAAACTCCTCTTTAGTCTGTCCACTTTCGTCTGTCAGTCCTTCATTAACGTCAATATAGTTGTAGCCAAATTCTCTAGCCAATTCTTCCACGGCTTTGTTGGCCTCCTCTAGTCTTTCCATCCTAAGACGGACAGGGGTAAGAGCATCCCAATCCTGCTTTGCTGCCACCTTTTCACATACTGGATAATAAGCCATGAGATAAACTACAGTCTGTGGCAGTCTCTCCTTAATCTGGGTCAGGACCTTTCTGTAATCAGACATTAGCATCTCCTTTGTCTCCTTAGGATTGCTAATATCGTTGGTGCCAATGTTTATAAAAATCTTTGATGGCATAAGACCAAAGATTTGCTCTTCCATTGCATTTAGCATTTCAGGAATTACATATCCTCCAATACCCCTGTTATATATAGTGAGATTCATGCCATTGTTGAGCAAAATCTCATTAATAGGAAACTGCTCCATAAGAGAGGAACCTGTAAATAGAATCTGACCCTTTTTAGCGTATTGGTTCAGATGTCTAAATCGCTCTACCTTGTTTGCCTTTTCTGATAAAAAATAATTGTCTAATTCTCCCATTGTTGTTCTCCTTTTCCTTTTTTATATATTCCAAATGCCTTTAGGCTTGTATTGGATTCATTTTATTTGGCAGGTCTTTCACGATTTTTATCAAAACAATGCCACAGTAGAGTGTGGCAAAAATCCAAGCACACTGATCTGCGAAACAGATTGCTGTAAAGCCATAATATGTCACAAAGAATGTACAAACTATAATTCTTGCAACCATTTCTATTGCTCCGGAAATAAGGGTACGGCTGGCGTGCCCCAGCCCCTGTATACTCATTCTACATACAATAAGTAACCCCAGGCACCAATAGAAAAATGAAAGATAGTATATGTATTTATATCCCGTATCTGCAACTGCATCTTGTCCTCTTTGGATGAATAGATACAAAAGGTCATGTCCAAATACATTCATAATGGTACCGGCCAAAAGCCCATAGCAAAGGGCAATTAAAACACCAGTTTTAATACCGGTTTTAACCCTGTCAAATTTGCCGGCTCCAAGATTTTGCCCTGCAAACATAGAGACTGCAGTGCCAATTGCATCATATGGACATAAGGCAAACTGCTTTATCTTCATGCTGGCAGCAAAAGCAGACACGTATAGGTTGCCCAGGCTATTGTTGGCTGTTTGCATTACCATGCTGCCTATGGCTGTAATAGAAAACTGCAGACCTAAGGGCACACCCATAATGACAAGTCTCTTTGCTGTGTTTGATTTAAAATGTCTTTCTGATGGCTGAATGTGCAGCACTGTATATTTTTTGATAATCAACATCAGACATAAGAAACCACTAATAATCTGAGCGACAACAGTAGCAATGCCGGCTCCAGCACATCCCATGTGGAATACTACTATGCAAAGAATGTCCCCAAGTATATTTAGAAATGTAGAAATAATAAGGAACATAAATGGTGTCCTGCTATCTCCTACAGCCCTAAGAAATCCTGCCAACAGGTTGTATAACATTGTAAATGGAATACCTGCAAATATAATTACCAGATATGAATATGCATCGGCAAACATTGAATCTGGCACCTGCAGCAAGATGAGGATCTGCTTACAGAGGACTACAGTCAGTCCTGTCATGAGAATTGCGAAAAAGGCTGTGAGAATACCAGCATTATAAATGTAGTGTCTCATACTGCTCTCTGACCCCGCTCCAAATTCTTTAGCCACTGGAATTGCAAAGCCAGTGCAAATACCAATGCAAAATCCCATAACAAGAAATTGGACACTGGTAGTAGCCCCAACAGCCCCCAGGGCCTCGGCCCCTAGGATTTGTCCTACAATAACTCCATCTGCCAGGTTATATAGTTGTTGCAGAATATTTCCAAGTAAAACTGGCAGAGAAAACTGCAATATCAATTTTATAGGATTGCCAGTCGTCATATTGTTAGTCATATTTATAATCCTTTATCTGTTTTCATTATTTGGACAGGATTTGAGCCACTGCACCTTTGTATTCTGCAAGGCTCTTAGCCTTTTTTATAGTCTTTATAGACTTTTCACTGCCTGAGAAATTCTCCTGCCAATATACCCAAAACTCTTTCATCCTATGGAGAACAGGCACCTGTCCAGACAGGACTTCCACATAAGAATCCAAAAGCCTCTGATGAAAGTCTCCAAAAGTTTTCTTATCAAAAGCATATTCCTCTTTTGGATTTTTGCAAGCCAGGGCCAAGGTTGGATTTGCTATAAGACCCCTGCCAAGCATAACCCCCTCTATCTCAGGATACTGGTTTAGGCAATCCACGACTTGGTTTACACTCTTTAAATCCCCGTTATAAATCAGGGGCAGGCTAGTGTTTTCTACAGCATAGTCAAAAAAATCTCTTCTGACTCTTTCCCTATAAAAATCCTTTTGTATCCTAGGGTGGATGGTAAGTTCTGATATCTGATATTTGTTGTATATATCTAAAATCTCATAGAACTCCTCCGGGTCTAATTTGCCAAGCCTAGTCTTAATAGAAATGTTAAGGTCTGAAGGTTTTGCCTCAAAGACATCATAAAGCAGGGCGTCCAAATCCTCTGGATAATAAAGCAACCCAGAGCCTTTTTTCTTAGCAACCACTGTGCCACTAGGGCAACCCAAGTTAAAATTTATCTCCCTAAATCCCAGTTTATATATTTCATTCATAGCCCAGATAAAATGCTCAGACTTTCCAGTGATGAGCTGAGGCACTGTTGTTTGAATATTGTTTTTTTCCGGGTCTATGTCCTTATATTCTCTAGTGGTAAATTTCTTTGTGTCATTAGGTGAAATAAAAGGAGTGAAATATTTGTCCACTCCCCCATAATACTCCCTAAAAGTATTTCTAAAGATGCTGTCTGTCACCCCTTCCATTGGGGCCATATATATCTTTTTCAAATCTTATCTCTTCTTTTCTAAACAAAAAGTAATTTTTCCATGACTATAATCATAAAGCACCTCACCTTAATTATCTATAGGTTCTTGTGGGCTTTTTCCTCTTACATTTTAGTCAACTCCCATATAGCAACAGCGCTAGCCGCAGCCACATTTAGAGAATCGACCTCATGGTGCATTGGAATAAGGACAGTATAATCAGATTCTTCTATTGTGGAATCTCTCAGTCCCTCTCCCTCTGTGCCCATGATGATAGCCTTTTTGTCCTCCTCTTTTAGGACTGGGCTATCTACAGGATAAGAATCACCTCTCAAGGCCATGGCCATAGTGGCAAAATCCATCTTTTTAAAAGTTTCAAATGCCCTATGGCTAATACAGGGTTGGTCTCCCGTCATATAGGTCCAAGGCAGGGCAAAGACATTTCCCATGCTAACCCTTATAGCCCTCCGCTCCAGTGGGTCTGCGCACCCCTTGGTCAGCAGGACTCCATCCACATTAAAAGCAGCCACTGACCTAAATATTGCGCCGATATTAGTGGGGTTTACCACATTCTCCAGGACCGCAATATTTTTGGCCTTTGATAAAACAGAGTCCATATCCGGCAATTCTTTTCTTTTGAATACAGCCAGCATTCCCCCAGTCAAATTGTAGCCTGTAATATTGACCAAACTATCATATGAGGCCAAGTATATATCCCTGTCTCCTGCCCTATTTATAAGGTCCTGCCCCTCTTTGGTCTTTGCCTTTTCCTCCTCCATGAGAATGGACTCCAGTTCATAGCCAGATCTAAGGGCCCTGTCAATCACCTTATAACTTTCAGCAATAAAGATGCCACCCTTGGGCTCATAAAAATGTCTTAACTGCTTTTCATTGAGTTTGTGGTATACATCTAGTTTTGGATTATTTAAATCTGTAATTATCATTTTCTTTCCCCTTAATTCCCATTCATTTTACTATTATTTTAAGATATTTTTAAGAAAGACTTTATGGCATTTACTCACATCTAGGATTAAAATGCAATCAAGTAATATTTCGAGGTAAAAATGAACGTAAATGAATTTATATCACAAATATCATCTATAGAATTTTGGCAGGGATGGCTCTCCGGTCTTGAGTCCCTAGGCTTTGTCTTTCCTATCCTATTGGCAGCATTAGAATCCCTGATTCCCCCTCTGCCTTTGGTGGGCATAGTGTCTTTAAATGTGGTAACCTATGGTCCCATTGCAGGATTTGTCACCTCATGGCTAGGCACAATTGTAGGATGCACAGCCATGTATTTCTTCTGGCGCTTTATCTACAAGGAATTTGCCAAGCATTCAAAAAAGGCCCACTCAAAAATTGAGAAGGCCAAAAATTGGGTGGATGGAGTCCATGTACCAGAGCTATTTCTAATAGCCATGATGCCTTTTACCCCATCCTTCTTTTTAAATTTCGCTTTTGGTTTGGCTGAATACCCACCAAAGAAATATCTTCCTGTCCTCTACACTGCCAAATTTATTATGATAGGCTCTCTGGCACTGCTGGGTGAGGGACTAGTTGCGGCTTTATCAAAGCCATGGATAATCATTTTTGTTATCATAGCCTTTTTCGGACTATATTATCTGTCCAAAAAAGTATCTGAAAAGCACAATCTAAGTGATAAATAAATCCTAGATTTCTACGTCTGTCTTTGCCTCTCTTTTAATCGTAGTAAAGGCAGTGATAAACATAGCAATTACGAATACAACAAATACCATAAGTGCATCTACAGTCTCAAGCATCAGACATGCATCATATACACCGTGGCAGAATACTGAGGCAACATATGCAAGAACCATGTTAAAGCGGCACTTTGAAGCCTCTCCCTGGTTGTCAAAGAGTTTTGCTCTACCGTAGAAAATACCCATGAATACTGAAAATGATAAATGACCTGGGATAGCAAGCATCGCTCTCGATGGTGCTACCGAAAGACCATATCCAAATACGTAGAGGATATTCTCAAAACCGGCAAATCCAAGAGAAACAGCGGCAGCGTAAACAATGGCATCAAACTTATAATTGAAATTTACGTCACGCCATACACGTCTGTGCATGAAAAACATCTTTGCACCCTCCTCTGCCATAGCAACAACTATGAAAGCAAAGAATGCCATGTAATATGGGTTTGCTGGGCTGACAAAGTTTGGAAGCAACTCCTGCAAAATAGTCTCTAAAACCATAGCAAGCAATGCAGCAAAAACACCTCTTAAAAGCAATGATCCAATAAGACCTACTGGCTCACTCTCTACCTTATCCTGCTTGTAGACAAAAATCATGAGGATTGCTGCTGGCAAAACTGCAGCCACAGTATAAATTGTCAAAATACTTCTGAGTAAAAACATAACATAATCTCCCTATAAAAAAATATTTTGCGTTTTAAGCATCCACTTTAGTATATCCATGTTAAACGATAGGCACAAGAAAATTTTATATTCCTGAATTAATTATCAGTTCAGACAAGATACTCTTTACCTTTTCAATATTTAGAGGTTTTGTGACATACACATCCATACCACACTCTTTGGCCTTGGCTTTGGCAGAGTCAAAGGCATCTGCAGTCATGGCAATAATAGGAATATGTTTTGCATCCTCCCTATCCATAGCCCTAATAGCCAGGCTGGCGTCATAGCCATTCATGAGCGGCATCTGTATATCCATTAGGATGGCCTTGTAATATCCCTCTTTAGCATTTTTAAATTTTTCTACAGCATCGTTACCGTTCCATACATGGTCGACTGTACATCCAAGGCTCTCCACCAGTCGGGCGGTTATCTCGGCATTGATTTCATTATCCTCGGCAAGGAGAATCTGGCCTGACAAATTGAATTCCCGCCTAATCTGGGCTACAAATCCTTCCTTGGCATTATCATCTTTGCACAAAGGCGCAGTAATTAATATAGATACTGTGGTACCCTTGCCCATCTGGCTCTCTATCTCTATGTGGCCATTCATCATTCCCACCAGACGTTTTACAATATATAATCCCAGGCCTGTACCTCCAGCCAGTTTTCTTCTCTCTGGGTTTACGTCATCCTGTCTAAATGGCTCAAAGAGATGGCTCATATACTCCTGGCTCATACCTATACCTGTGTCTTCAACCACAAGTTTACAATGGCCATTATTTCCTGCGGCTGTCACCCCGGTTTTTATGGTCACCTTGCCCCCTGCAGGAGTATAGGATATGGCATTCATGACAACATTAAGCGTAATCTGCCTGTATCGCACTGGATCGATGAGTACTGTCAGGTCCTCACCTACATTGACTATGTCCAGTTCTACTTTTTTCTCTGTGGCAGCAGCCCTTACTAGTCCCTCAAAATCTTCTATATACTTACCATAATTATATGGCTCTGGATTTAGTGTAATCCGCCCACTGTCAATCTTTGACACATCCAAAATATCATTCAAGATACTGGTGAGAAAGGCAGAGGAACTCTGTATTTGCTTTAAATCCTTTTGTAGTTTCTCCGGCTCATTTATGTCATCAAAGGCAAACTCTGCCATAGACCAAACAGCAGACAAAGGAGTCCTAATATCGTGACTGATTCTGGAGATAAAATCCACCTTGGATTGGTTGGCTTTTTCAGATGAACTAAGGGCCTCAGATAGTTCCATCTTGGTGGCCTGCAATTTTTTGTTTGCAATGGCCAAAGCCTCCTTGTCCTCGCTCTCTTTTACCAGTTTCCTATAGGTGAGAACTACAGCAACTATGGCGCATAGTCCGATAAAACTAACTATCAGCCAACCATAGTCTCTCATAAAATCCCCCAGCCTATAGGCGTCCTGGTCCTGAGAATCCATAACGAGAAAGTTATTAATGTCCTGGAGATTCAGTGACAAGATAACTGAGTTAAAGGCTGACAGAATCTGGGTCTGGGACCTGTCAAAGGCAAAACCCACCCTGTGGGACTTGCCTGTCAAAACCACGGTTTGACCAGGGTAATTAGACAGATTCGAACTAATGGCGTTGAGTCTATAGGAGTTGGAAAAGAGGGCATCCACCTTACCCGTATCCACAGCCTTTAGACATGCATCTATAGTGTCATATTCAATAATCTCAGCATCTGGATATTCTATTTGTATTCTCTCTGGGCTGGCATAGTTTTTAAGAACAGCCAGTTTAGAAAACTTGTCTTGCTTGTAGTCCCCCTTGTACACCACTAATTCAGGCACACTAAATATTTCAAAAGATTGGGAGTAATTCTTGCTCTCACTGTAGGAGTAGTCCATTATCCAAGGATAGATTGCCGCCACCTCTTTATTCTCCAGGGCAGTAGTCATATCCTCAATGCTGTCATAGGGTATTAACTGGCATGACAATCCGGTCTTTTCCTCTACCTCTTCTATAATCGTGGCAAGTATTCCTATGACCTTTCCATCTTCTAATCCACAATATGGCATGTAGTGGTTTAAGAATCCAATTCTTACATTAGGATTTTCCTCTATCCAAGCCATTTCTTCAGAAGTAAGTCTGGCGCTTTCGTCCTTTTCCCTATAGTAATTGTATTTTAGGTCGCCATTGTAGCCAGGTCTCTGTCTCAGCAGAGCCTCATGGGCAGCATTCAAATCTTCCATCAAATCTGGTCTGTCCTTGTTTACTGCAAAGTAAAAGTCTGATGCTCCCACCTTAAAGGCTGGAATTGCCTGTCTAAGCAGGGACATATCAGTGGCTGCCATTCCCTGAATCCTACCTTCTGTTAGATCGTCCCAGTCTTTCTTGTCAGTATATTCCTTATAATTTAGTTCAATTCCATTATCAGCAGCCCAGTTGATAACACACTCCTGGGTATAAGAGCCAGCATCGCATCCAATAGTTGCCCCATTCAGCGAGCTTATATCATCTGCGTTAATGGTGGAATCATAAGAATTAACATAGATATAGTAGACTTCCTCCCCTTGAGGTTGATCAGAAAACAGAAATTTTTCCTGTCGCTCCGGTGTCTTGGATACATTCATCATTATGTCGATTTCTCCAGACTCCAGTTTATTCATCAGGTTGCCAAAGCCCCCATCCACATACTCTAATTTCCAGCCAGCCCTATAGGCAATCTCCTGGATATAATCATATCCATATCCTGTCCTCTTGCCATATTCATCAACAGTGGAAAAGCCTATGGAATCAAACATTCCCACCCTGACTATCTCCTCTGATCCTGCTGCCACAGCAGTACTTGGCATAGCCATAAACAAGACTTGTGCTACCACGCCGATTATAAAAAATTTTTTTACTCCCCACATCCTCATAGTTTGTCTGCCCCTCTAGTGTCTGAATTAAAGCATTTCATAACTCTCATTAAAACTTAATACTAAATAGCAAAAAGATGCCCCAAAAGGGGCATCTTAATAATATCAATCAATTAATTCTTGTTCTGCCTCTTCCTCGTCCAAGGCCTGTACAGTGCCGTCTTCCTCCACCAAAAGAATACCGTCCTCTGCAGAAAGGTCTTCTATGAGTTGGTCCAATTCATCCTCTGTTACAGCCTTTTCAGTAGTAAGGGCATACATGCTAAGGGTGTCATAATCATATGTAATCTTGAGGTCATACTTGTGGCAAATAGAATCAATATCCTGGTCTGTAAAATCCTCATCCACAGAAATAATGATTGTGCTGGTATTTCCCTCTTCCTCTGCCTGACCACATGCCTGCAAAAGAAAAGCCAAAAGTAACCCTGCTGCCAGTATTTTCCTCTTCATATAATACCCCCTAAGTTATATCCTAGAATCCTAATTTATTACACTTTCTAGTATAGGACATATTGAGTATGATATGCAAATATCTACTTATTCATTCATGACATCATATATTACTGTGAGCAAAGAATATTCATCAAAGGAATCCTGGCCTGCCTCCCAAAACATAATTCCTGCATACTCATCCTTTGCCAGTTGGGTTTTCTTCTTTATTGTCTCTCTGCCATTGTAATATACACCATCTGCAAAATCCTTGTCGGCATTAGCCTTATCCTTCTGCACCATCTCTCCATAGGTCTTTGCACCGGCAGTGTCATATCCATAAAATGGAACACCAATTACCATTCTATCCTTGCTGACTCCCTTGCTTTCATAGAAGGCAACATTGTCAGTGATTTGCTCCATAGGAGCCACATCCCCTGTTCCATCCATATGGTAGTCGTAGGTCATGAGACCAATGAAATCAAAATAGTCATATGTGCTGTCCTTGATAAGGGAGGTAAACCATGGGCTAACTGCCATGGTCAATGTCTTGTTTTGAGCATGGAGTCTCTCTGACAAATCAGAAATTACAGCATCAAAATTCTCCCAAATATCAGCATCCTCCAGTTCTATATCTATGTCTACTCCGTCTAGGTTGTACTCTTCCACCAGGTCCATCACCTGATTGTTAAAGTCTTCCCTGCCCTCTGGACTGGTAAATATACCATCGTTTTCAAAACCACCCCAGCCACCAATGGCAATTACTGCCTTACAATCATTGTCATGACATTTGTCCACCAGGTTTTTAAGGTCAGCATCTTCAAATCCTGGGGACAGTTTCCCTGAGGCATATGTGGCAAAAGACAGATTGACCTGGGTCATTTTTCCATAGTCTATTTGATTTGCAACCTCCATCCTATATGAAGGTAAATATCCTATTATCTTCTTTTCAGAATCCACAGCATCTCCTCCTTTTGTATTTGCCCCACATGCTGTAAGCAAAGTTGCCAGCATGAGCCCAATAATCATTATATGTTTTTTCATATTTACTCTTTCCCTTTCAAATCTCTCAGGAAGTCGGCATACCAGAAAATAATTTCCGCCAGATGATATAATTCACTTTCCTTTGACACCGTCCTCCACAACTGTTTATAAGTCATAAACCACTTTTCCAAGGCAACTGCTGCATCAAATGGCAATATTGCACCATGATATGTTTTTTTGTCCAGGCCAGATCTAATGGCAAGGCAAGCCCTTGTTATGGCTATTTGACCCTCAGACATAGTGATGTATGCCATGGCAGCCTCCTTTGCCTGTGGGCCAAGGTCCAACAGTTTGTCGTAAAGCAAGTCCTGGATGTACTGAATCTCGAGGATTTTTTGACCGGCAGCCTCCGCTGCACTTTCATCCATAACTATGTCAAAATTAACCTCTTCAATACCTGCCCTATTTGCCTCTTCGAAGGTCACAAATGGCCACCAAGGCACTGGCTCTAACTCAGCCAGGTGTCCTGTGGTGCTTGCATTTATAAATTCTTCCTTGGAATCAAAATATCTTATCTTTGAAATTCTTTTATTTAATTCATCCTCTGTCATTTCCTCGTCAGACCATGACAGGCTAGCCCCATAGATCATTCCCACCATTGAGAACTCCGGGTAGGCAATATGGCCCAGGTCGCCCCAGTCTGTATTTAGGACGCCTTCCACTTGGTACTTGTGGGCCAAATTGCACATGCCGGAAATATTAAGGAAGGCTTCGTGATGGTTGTTGATTAAATACTGCCAGCCCTGAACTCCAGGACACACATACACTCTCTTGACCTTTGCCTCAGACAATTTTTTAATATTGTCCTCTTTGACAAGAGGAGAATATTCCCAGTTCATGCAGATAGCATCCTCAGGCAGTTCTGTTAGGACCTCAGGGTTTTCTATTACCACATCTCCCCAAAACATAGGGGTCTTTCCCTGATCCCTAACAAAATCGCAGAGTTTCTTTAGGAAGGCTATATAAAGATTTCTCTTTCCTATCTTTTCTGCCTCATCCTTGCTCTTTCCTCTGCCCAAATCAAAGGTCTCATCAGCGCATATATTAAAATACTTTGATGAAAAGAGACTCATATATTCTTTGATTCTGGATGTAATAAGGGCTAGGCTCTCATCATTTGTCACATCAATAGTATGGTGCCTCATCCTATTAATAAGAGAGAATGGCTCATTTACATCCACCTCTAGTTCGCACAAATCCTTGTATGTCCTAGACCTAAGCAATTGATACAGATGTCCAAATGATGCCAGGCAAGGAACCAAGTCTATACAGAGATTTTTGCAATATCTATCCAGTTCCAAGATTTCATCTGATGTAAGAGGATCAGAATCTCTCCATATCTCGCTTTCATTTTTAAACATATATGCATGCTCTAGGTTAAATTGCATCATGTTTACTTTATAGAAAGCACACTCATCAGCAAGACTCTTTAAATATTCAAGAGTTGGAATTCTGCCTCTGGTGACATCAGTAATAAATCCTCGATTTTTAATGGCAGGACTATCCTCAATTATCATGGCAGGAATGTTGCAGCCATATTCCCTGATCAATTGCCTAAGAGATTGGATGGCATATAAAAGTCCAGGCTTACCAAATCCGGTGGCACAGATTATATTTGGTCCTATCTCCAGTTTGTAATCTTCCTGTCTGCCCTCCTTAGTGTCAGTTTTAAGGACTATCGCCCAGTTAAAACTTTCTGATGTCCTTGTCACTGGCACACTAATCCCCAGGCTTGATTTGATTTCCTCCTGCAATAGTTTTGCTACAAAAAGACAGTGGTCATCCTCCCCATCCCTTATAGCGATGCTTGTCTTTGCCTTAATTTTAAAAGTTCCCTCTGTCTCAATTACTGTTTTTGGTACTGGTAAAATATACATTTCGCTTACTCTTTCAATGCCCCAATAAGGACACCTTTCTCAAAATATTTTTGAATAAATGGATAAAAAATAAAAATTGGTAGTGTTGATACTACGATAGTACAATATTTAACTGTTTGCTTAAATAAAATCAAGTCTCCCGAATAGTCAGAGGCATTAGCATTTGATCCTCCATTTATGGTGGAGGTGACATCCCCCGTGACGAGAATTTCCTTTAATATTAACTGCAGTGGAAATTTGGTCCTGTCCCTCAAAAAGATTGAGGCCTGGAACCATGAATTCCAATGAGCAACTACATAGTAAAGGATTACTGTTGCAAGGGTTGCCTTCATAAGTGGCAGCACAATGGAGAAAAGGATTTTAAAGTGTCCTGCCCCATCTAACTGAGCAGATTCAATCAAACTCTCAGGAATTCCCATCATAGCTGTTCTTACGATAATCATGTTGTATGCGCTAAGACATACCGGCAAAATCATTACCCATCTTGAATCAAACATGTTTAAAACCTTGGTAACGATAATATAGTAGGCAATCATACCTCCATTAAACATCATGGTAAAGGTAATGAAAAACATAATTGTGTTTCCCCAGATGGCGTCCCTTCTAGAGAGGGCATATGCTGCCATAACGGTAAAGAGCATTCCTATACTTGTGGCAGCCACCACATAAATAAAGGTATTTAAATATCCTGTCATAATATCCTTGTTTTGGAATACCAGTTCGTATCCTTTCAAGGTAAAGTCCTTAATTCTCCAGATTAGTCCGCTTTGGCTAAGGACCCATGCTGCATCAGAAAATGATGCACAAACAACATGCCATACTGGCAAAATGCAAATAAGTATTACTCCCACAAACAATATAGTATTGAAGATTTCAAATATTGTTCTGGGAATGCTTCTATAGTATTTCATATCATATCCCCCTTAGAATAAGCTGGTATCCGTTACCTTCTTGCTCAGTTTGTTGGCCATAAGCAATAGGACGAAATTTATTACCGAATTAAAGAAAGAAACTGCACTGGAATATCCATAATTGAATTCCAGCAAACCTTTTCTATACACATAAGAAGAAATGATATCTGCTGTCTCATATATCTGAGGGTTGTAAAGAAGAATAGTTTTTTCGTATCCGACAGACATAATTGTTCCTATTTTAAGGATGAGCATAATCATTATTGTTGTTGAAATGCCCGGCAAGGTAACATATAAAGTTTGTTTCCACCTGCCCGCTCCATCAATGACTGCCGCCTCATACAATTGCTGGTTGATGCCAGATAGGGCTGCCACATAAATAATGCTGCCAAATCCTATTCCCTGCCAAATACCAGAACCTATATAAAGAGGTCGCCAATATTCAGGAATACTTAAAATGTTTTGTGTGCTCCCTGTAAATGTTGCCATAATCTGGGTTAATACACCCTTTGATTTACAGAAATCAATAATCATACCTGCTACAACAACCATAGAAATAAAGTATGGCATGTATGAAATTGTTTGAACTGTCCTCTTGAATAATTTTGACCTAATCTCATTTAAGAGAAGGGCAAAAATAATTGTAAGTGGAAATGATACCAATAGTTCCCACATGGAAATTGCAAGAGTGTTCCTTAACAAACGGGTAAAAAACGGGTCATTAAAGAATGCCCTAAAATGTTCCAAGCCAACAAATGGGCTACCGATAATGCCCAACTTTGGTTTGAAATCTTGAAATGCCATAATAAGACCGCCCATAGGCATGTAGGCAAATAAGAAGAAAAAGATAATTGCTGGCAGGGCCATCAGGTATATTTCCTTATTCCGCTTAAAGTCCCTTTTTATTTTTGGGATAGTAAACTTTTTTGCGGAAGGATCCACTGCCTGTGCAGCCCCCTTACTTGAGTGTACTTTCATAAAAAAATCCCCCTTAGTTAGTATTACTACAACTTCTTTACCAGAATATTGTAGTCTCCTAACGAGGGGGAATTATATAGACAGTTTCTGCCTTTTATACGCATTTTGTGGGTTTTTGAAAAATTCCCATTTTAGGGTTTTATGCCCTTTTTTTGTACTGGCCCGGTGTAATACCTTCGTATTTTCTAAATGTGCGAATCATTGCCTTTGAGTCCAAGAATCCGGACTTTGTTGCCGAATCCTTAACCGACTCTCCCTGGTCCAAAAGTTTCTTGCAATGCTCCACCCTCTTTATATGCAGATAGGAAAGCATTCCACTGCCTGTGTACTTTTTAAACATCTTGCCGGTGTAGGATTCACTCATATTAAACTTTTCCGCTACCTCGCTGAGGGACAGGTTTGGATTGCAATAATTCTCGTCAATATATTTTCTGGCCTCCACAATCTTTCTTGGGATGGTATCTTCCTTGCTCTCACATTCCTCGATAATCTCATCAAAGATTCTATCAGCCTCAGTCCTAAGCTGGCTGATAGATTTTAGATCAACCAGTCTGTCGGTCCTCTCCTTTACCTGTTCTCCCTTTATGTCTCCCACCATGCCCAGCATCAGGGTAATAATAGATGAAGCCTGGAGTTTATTAACCTCCATATCATGGATATTGTAGGTAAAACTTTCATCAATCATCTGACCTAAGAATTCTTTGGCCGACTTGTAATCCTTTGCGGACAAATAGTTGGAGAACTTTTTAATATTTTCTCCGTTAGGGCAAGCCTGCTTGCCACCTTCATTTTCAGCAAATTCGTCATAGAAAATTATGTCCTTTACATGCTCATCAAAGAAGGACATGTAATTGTGAATCTCCATAACCTGCGAATAAGCCTTTGGCAATTGGTCAACCCGGCGACCTGGAGCGCTGACCGCCGCATGGACCTCCAAGAGAAATTGATTTGTAAAGAAATCCAGGCAAGACTCCACCTTGTTTCTCATATCACAAACATCCTCAGTAATACATACCACACTACCATCAGATATAGTTATTTTTCCCCAGGAATTTCCCAGGAATATTTCCCTCACAACATTCTCTATAGAATCAAAGCAAAGAGCAAATCCTTTATTGTGATTAGCCTTGTCTGCAGGAGTCTTGTCCCTGTCATAGAAAATAGAGTTTTCCCAGGAATCAAAAGAGAAGGCCAAAACCCTGTATCCCCTTCCCTGCCAGTTCAATTCCATATTTTCATCCAGGTCTTTTTTGTATTCAGCTAAAAGTCCGTCTGGAGTAATCTTGTCATTTAATACTGATGACAACATTCTGCTGCGGAGTTCCTTACTTCTGGACTCCAATTGCAATTCCAAAGTCCTGTAGTTATCCAATATATTGTTTAGTCCTGATTCCAGACTATCAACTATTCTGCCATTTTTCTCATCAGCGGACTTACCCACCACATTCATCATAAGAAGTAATTTTTCCAAAGGATTGTATGTCCATCGCGCAAAGTAAACTGCCAGGGCTGAACCAAGGACAATACAAAGAGCCATCTGCAGGAATATTACTATAAGAAGTATGTTAGTTTGATGATAAAATTCATTTCTTGGCAGGCAGATAAAATATTTAATCCTAAGTTCCTGAGAATCTACATAGGAGCAAATGTATTTCTTCTTATCTATTTTTACATTGATAAGTTCTCCCTCATCTGCACTTTGGGTATAGGTAAATGAAGACAGGTCTATTTTTTTGCTGCGTTCACCTAAAATATTGCCCCTTTCATCTATCAGAAAAACTGTGCCACTAGTTTTACCACCTAGACCACCCATCATTTTTTCAATCTCGTCCCAGGACAGAACTGTCACCACCGAAGCAAGCACATCCTTATAATTGTTGGCAAAAAAGTTTTGGTAAAAGTATATCTTGCAGTCCTCTTGTCCAGGATGGAGAATGTAGTATCCACTTCCCCTTGAAAAATTGATAATGTCTGTGTAATCCCCTACCATGTCTACAGAATCTGTATATATATCCAAGTAACCTGTAGGATATCTGCGCTGAGTGTTAATCATATTTCCAGACATAGGGAAATAAACCTGAACATCATAGAACAGGTTGTTTGAATTTGCTATTCCCTGCAGGTTATCTCTCACATTTAAAACGTCAAACATCAATTCCCCTTGCCATGTTTTTTCGTTCATCAGGTTCTTGACCTGCTTGTTTGTAAATAGAGCCCCCTTTAATTGAATATGATTTTTGATAATCTGATCCCCGATACCCTGAGTCCTTTTTAGGACAGAAGTCTGATACTGCAAAACCTGTTCCTTAATCATGTGGTTTGAATATAAATAGCCACCTACAGTGATTATCATTGGCAATACCAGAATTACCAGATATGAAATTAGATATTGTAAGTAATTTTTGTTGTGTATTTCCTTTCTCATTAGTATCCCCCCTGGGTTTTATTATAAGATATTCCCAATATCTGCTACAATATTAAGTGCGTTTTTTAAGAATTAAGTGCCAAAATCGAGAATGGTAAAAAAACGAAAATTTAACCCTTTTCCATTATTGGCAATATTATTTTCTTCCCATAAATGTCAGGATAAGATTATCAGGAATCGAACGGATCCGGTTCGCAAGTTAATACTGATTTTTACAAAAACGCAAAATCAAGGGAGGAGTCAAATATGATGACTAGAAAAAAACTTGGTCGGGGCCTTGTTGCTACTTTAGCAGCATCAACACTTTTAGCAGGTACTCTGACAGGTTGCGGAGGTGGCGATAGTTCCAGCGCTGCCGGGGGAGACAGTGATGCAGTTGCTTCTACAGAGGCAAACACAGAAATTCAAGCAAATGAAGTTCAGCTTCCACTTTGTGATGAGCTGACAACTCTTACAATGTTTATCCCATTGGATGCAAACATGGCTACAGTAATCGGTGATTACAATGAAAACAAGTTCTTCCAGGAAATGGAAAAAAGGACCAATGTCCACATTGAATTCCAGTGCCCTGCTGTTGGCGAAGAGGTTACAGCATACAACCTCATGATTGCATCAGACGAATTGCCTGATATAATTTGCCACAATGGATACGCATATTCAGATGGTTTGGACGCAGCTGTTGAGGACGGCTACTACTTAGACCTTACTCCATATCTGGATACAACACTTAGCAACTATAATAAATTAAGATTAAAGGACGACTTCTTCGCAAAGTCCACCGTTACTGATGGTGGCAAAGTCGTTGCTTTATATCAGATATTCTCAGAGCCACAGCCTCCATACAAGGGCATGCAGATGAGAAAAGACTGGTTAGATGACCTGGGTCTTGATGTACCTGTTACCTTTGATGACTGGGAGAAAGTTCTTACAGCATTCAAAGAGGAAAAGGGTGCTTATGCTCCACTTAACATCGGCGCTTTAGGTTACAACATGGATTCTAACTCACTTAGTGCTGGCTACAATGTATTAATGGGATTCATGAATGTAGATGGAACTGTTAAATATGGTCCTATCGAAGATGGTTGGAAAAAATATCTTGAGAAAATGAGTGACTGGTATGCTAAGGGCCTCATCGATCCAGACTTTATGACAGGTGGCGGATATACTCCTGATATGTCAATCATTACATCTGGACAGTGTGGTGCTTGGGATTCTATGTACACAATGCCAGCCCTCTATGAGTCATCAACAGATGACAAGAATATGGAAATCATTCCTGTTCCTTCTCCAGTAGAAAACCCAGGTGATGACATCCACGTTCGTCTTGCTGATTCTATTATCCATGCTTACTGCACAATCTCTGCTGATTCAGAGAATGCAGAGCTTGCTATGAAATGGCTTGATTACATGTGCTCTCCTGAGGGTTCACTCCTTGCAAACTATGGTATCGAAGGTGAAACATTCGAATACAATGCAGATGGTGTTCCTGAATATTCTGACCTTGTAAACAACAACCCTGACGGCCTTTCATTTGCACAGGCTATGACATACTACACACTTCCACCTTCACTTCTTGGCGGTGACTACGATTGGAAGCGTGAGCTCTCTTCAGTTCCTCCTGAGGATGTAGTATCTATGGATGTTTGGGGTGCAGTATCTGATGATTACAATATGCCAGCTGGTATTTCTTACACTAGTGAGGAATCAAAAGAGCTTGGTGGTATTGTCAATAGTGTTAACACCTATCTCACAGAGAAGACCTCTCAATTCATTACCGGCGTTGCAGATGTTGATACCGAGTGGGATCAATATGTAAGCGATATCAAGGCAATGGGCATTGATCGAGCAATCGAGATCAACCAGCAGGCACTTGATAGATTCAACAACAGATAAACCTTATCTCTCCTAATTCCCATATATTAAAAGACCCCAGTCTTTGGCACCATTCCCCTAAATGGTCCAAGACTGGGGCTTTTCTTTATTTATTTGAAATTTATCTCTTAGGCTTTTATTGCCCATCTCAGTTTTGTTGATTTGGCTCTTGGATTTCTAAAACATTCCTCTTGGCCTGGTCTTACTACATCCTTGCAAACCTCAGAATATAGGCCCATTTTCTGGTCCTCTTTAAAGGCACGCTTTACCAGCCTGTCCTCCCCGGAATGGAAGGTGAGAAATACCACCCTGCCTCCTGGATTCATAACATCTGGCAAGGCCATCAGCAAAGATTCCAAGGCCTCATATTCTCCATTAATATCTATTCTCAGAGCCTGGAAAACCCTGGCACAAGACTTTTTGACAGCCTCATCCAATTCCTTTTTTGGCAAGAATGAAAGGGCCTCCTCCACGGCCTCCTTCATCTCTGTAGTAGTCTTGATATATTCCTTTTTGCGATTGTGTCTGTCTATTACCTTTGCAATCTCACTGGCATAGGGCTCATCAGAATTTTCAACCAGCATTCCCTCTATCTCATCAATAGATAATTCCCTTAGGCGGTCAGCAGCTGTAATGCCTGACTCCTGATTCATCCTCAGGTCCAGGGGAGCCTCAATTTTGTATGAAAAGCCACGGCTTGGGTTGTCTATCTGCATAGAGGATACTCCCAAATCTGCCATGAGAAAATCAAACTTGCCATATTTTTGAGCCACCTCTTTTATATTGGCAAAGTTGGTATGCTCTATAGAAAAAATCTCTGGGCCATAGCCTTTGGCCCTCACCCTCTCTTCTGTCCTTTTAGACTCCTCTGGGTCTACATCCAAAGACACAAGATGACCTTTGCCCTCAAACTTTTCCAAGATATGGCTGGTATGTCCACCATAGCCTAATGTGCAATCGCAGCCTGACATGCCAGGTTTTATATCAAGGTAATTAAGGACCTCATCCACCATAATGGAAATATGCATACCCGCAGGGGTCGACCCCTTGGCAATCACCTTTTCTATGGTGTCCTTATATTTTTCAGGATTGTGCTCCTTGTATTTTTCTTCAAATTTTTTAGGATGGGTGCCTGAATAATGTATTCTTCTCTTGTGTGGTTTATTATCTTCCATTATAGATTCTTCTCTCCCCAATCTTTTAATTCTAATAATATAGGAATCATGGTTTTTGCCTTGTCAGTAAGCTCATATTCTACCCTGACTGGCATCTCATTATATTGGGTCCTGAGAATGAGCCCATCGTCCTCCATTTCCTTTAATGAAGCGGAAAGCATGGTGTTTGTAATACCAAAGATTTCCCTTTTCATCTCATTAAATCTGCCAATCTCCTTGGCATGGATATAGCATAAAATGAGGATTTTCCACTTGCCTCCAATGATATCGATAATTTTTTTCAGGCCACATCCCTCACCTGCTATGTTTTGACAATCAAATTCTTTTTTTGCCATAAGCCCTCTGCCTCTTTTCTGTTTTTATAACTATAGTCTGTTTTTTCTTACCTGATAAATAATTTTTCAGTACTTGATAAGAAAATTATACCACATATAATAAACTTATCATATGAAAACTTTTCAGCCCTATGGCCATATGGTTTTCATCTGACACTAGTTTAGGATTTAGATTTTTATAAAAGTGAGGTAGAGAAATGGAATACACATTTACAGAAGGAAATTTTGAAAAAGAAGTTTTAAACTCAGACATCCCAGTTATGATTGATTTTTTTGCAACATGGTGCATGCCATGTAAAATGCTTTCTCCTACAGTTGCAAAGCTGGCTGAGAAATATGATGGAAAGATCAAGATTGGAAAAGTAGATTCTGACCAGGAGCCAGGTCTCGCCAGATCATTCAATGTCATGAGCATTCCAAACATTGTCTTCATTAAAAATGGCAAGGTGGTTGATGAGTCTGTAGGTCTTGTGCCACAGCAGGTTTTGGAAGCAAAAATTGAAAAATTAATTGCACAGTAAAAAG